>WJMD01000098.1 GCA_014728125.1 Candidatus Effluviviaceae Genus V sp. | reverse complement strand
TCTCAGACCGCCGTATCCCTCGGTGAAGGGTCTCTGGGGCAGACCGACGAACAACAACAACGTCGAGACCTACGCCAACGTGCCGTGGATCATCAGGAACGGCGCCGAGAAGTACGCCGAACTCGGCACAGAGACGAGCAATGGGACGAAGGTCTTTGCGCTCGCGGGCAAGGTGAAGCGCGGCGGGCTCGTCGAGGTGCCGATGGGCATCACGATCCGCGAGATCGTGCATGACGTCGGCGGCGGCGTGCCGGAGGGGCGCGAGTTCAAGGCAGTCCAGATGGGCGGGCCTTCGGGCGGCTGCCTGACGAAGGACCACGAGGACCTCGCGATCGACTACGAGTCGATCACGAAGACCGGGGCCATTATGGGATCGGGCGGCATGGTCGTCATGGACGACTCGAACTGTATGGTCGACATCGCCCGTTTCTTCCTCCAGTTCACGCAGGACGAGAGCTGCGGGAAGTGCACGTTCTGCAGGATCGGGACGAAGCGGATGCTCGAGGTCCTCGACCGCATCACCGCCGGCGAGGGGCGCGAGGGCGACATCGAGCTCCTCGAGGAGCTCGGAGAGAAGATCATCTCGTCGTCGCTCTGCGGACTCGGGCAGTCGGCACCGAACCCGGTGCTGACCACCATCAGGTACTTCCGCGAGGAGTACGAGGCGCATATCAACGAGAAGCGCTGTCCGGCCCACTCGTGCAAGGCGCTCATCAGATACGAGGTTGACCCGGAGAAGTGTGTCGGGTGCACGCTGTGCGCGCGCGTCTGCCCGACCGGAGCGGCGAGGGGCGAGAAGAAGGAGCCGCACACGATAGAGCAGGACCTCTGCACGAAGTGCGACGCCTGCCGACAGGCGTGCAAGTTCGACGCGATCACGGTCACGTAGCCGATCCTGGGGATGACCCGCGGGGCTTCGACGGACCCTGCGGCGCTCCGGATGGGGCGGTTCCATACAGAGGGGATGAACTGTGGCGCTCGTTAGGATCACACTGAACGGTCAGGAAGTCCAGGTCGACGAGGGCGCGACGATCCTCGAGGCCGCCAACGCGAACGGCATCGAGATCCCGACGCTCTGTCACGACCAGCAGCTCGAGCCCTACGCCTCGTGCTGGGTCTGCGCCGTGAAGCTCGAGGGGATGAAGCGGTACGTCCCGTCCTGTGGAACGAAGGTCGTCCCGGGGATGAAGGTCTGGACGGACACAGACGACGTCATCGCCGTGCGGAGGATGGCGCTCGAGCTCCTGCTCTCGAACCACCGCGGGGACTGCGTGGCGCCGTGCAAGGCGGCGTGCCCAGCCGGCGTCGACGTTCAGGGATACATCGCGCTCATAGCGCAGCGGCAGTACCGGGAGGCCACGAAGCTGGTCAAGGAGGTCAACCCGTTTCCTCTGACGATCGGCCGTGTCTGCACGAGACCGTGCGAGGGTGAGTGCAGGCGGAACGCCATCGACGGGCCGGTCGGCATCGACTACCTGAAGCGCTTCGCGGCCGACTGGGACATCGAGCACGAGGATCCCTGGTCCCCCGCGGTGAAGCCGTCGAGCGGAAGACGCGTCGCGTGCGTCGGCGCGGGACCGGGGAGTCTGACCTGCGCCTACTACCTGGCTCAGGAGGGGCACGAGGTGACCGTCTTCGAGGCCCTTCCCGACCCGGGCGGGATGCTCCAGTACGGCATCCCCGAGTACCGTCTGCCGAAGAACACCCTCCAGCGCGAGATCGAGCTCATCCTCTCGCTCGGCGTCACGCTGGAGCGCGGCAAGGCGCTCGGCCGGGACTTCACGATCGACGATCTCAAGAGTCAGGGCTTCGATGCCGTCTTCCTCGGCATGGGAGCCATGGGCAGCCGCAGAATGAAGGTGCCGGGGGAGGACCTCGAGGGTGTTCTCGCGGGGACCGAGTTCCTCAAGAAGATGGGGCTCGGCGAGAAGGTCGAGATCGGTCGTCGAGTCGCCGTGATCGGCGGCGGCAACACGGCGATCGACGCGGCGCGGACCTCGCTCCGCCTGGGCGCCGAGCAGGTGACGATCGTCTATCGCCGGTCGCGCGCCGAGATGCCGGCCTGGGACGTCGAGGTCGAGGCTGCGGCGCACGAGGGTGTCGAGATGCACTTCCTCGCTTCACCGACGGCCATCGAGGGCGACGGGAAGTGTGAGAAGCTGACCTGCATCAGGATGGAGCTCGGCGAGCCGGACGCCAGCGGCCGCAGGCGTCCCGTTCCCGTCGAGGGATCCGAGTTCACCATCGAGGTCGACAACGTCATCGCCGCCATCGGCCAGGTGGCCGATCTCTCGGCGATCCATGACACGGCGGAGAAGAACCCCGACTCCGCGGAGGCGAAGCTCGAGCTTACGCGCTGGGGCACGTTCGTCGCCGACGAAACGACGGGGCGGACCTCCGTCGACGGCGTCTTCGCGGGCGGAGACTGCGTGACCGGCGCGGCGACGGCCATCGAGGCGATCGCCGCCGGCGGCCGGGCAGCGGGCGCCATCTGCCGGGTATTCGAGGGAGAGGAACTCGGCGCGGTCGAGCCGTTCTTCAATATAACCAAGGAACGGTGGGACGCCTTCCCCGAGGAGGAGCTCGAGGACTACCCGAAGAAACCGCGTCAGGAGATGCCCGAGATCGAGGTCGATGAGCGGATCCGCACGTTCGATGAGGTCGAGCAGGGCTACACGGAGGAACAGGCGCTCGAGGAGGCCTCGCGCTGTCTCGAGTGCGGCTGCGTCGGTGCGTTCACGTGCGATCTTCGGACGTACTCCGCTGAGTACGGCGCGGACCACAACCGGTTCGACGGGGCCGTGACGCGGGACGAGCAGGACGAGCGGCATCCGTGGATACGCATCGAACCTGAGAAGTGCATTCTCTGCGCCCGCTGTATCCGGATCTGCGAGAATGTCCAGGGCGCGGCGGCGCTCGGTCTCTTCCGCAGGGGATTCGATGCGCAGATGAAGCCCAGTCTCGACCGGGCGCTCGCCGAGACGCCGTGCGAATCGTGCGGTCAGTGCGTCGCGTCGTGTCCGACCGCATCGCTTTCGATCGCCGTCGATGCGCCGAAGCCGGGTCCCTGGGACCTCGAGCCGACACGGACCACGTGCACGTTCTGCGGGACGGGCTGCACGCTCGCGCTCGACCGTGTCGGGACACGGATCGTCTGTTCGGCACCGTCCGACATGCCCGGTGCCAACGACCGGAACCTCTGTGTGCGCGGACGCTTCGGCTTCGAGCATCTTCTGAACGGCGAGCGCGTCGCCTGTCCGAAGGTACGCGGTGAGCGGGCCGTCGCCGAGACGTCGCTCGAGGAGGCCGTCTCCGAGACGGTGGCGGGGATTCGAAAGGTGATAGAGGAACACGGCCCCGGGTCGGTGCTCGTCCTGGGGTCGCCGCGGCTCACGAACGAGGAGGCCTTCTGGCTCCAGAAGCTGGCGCGCGTCGGCCTCAAGACACCGAGGGTCGGCTCGCTCGCGCTGCTCGACGAGTCCCGCGTCTACGACGCCCTCGCCGGGGCGACGGGCGCACACGCGTCGACAGCGACGTACGACGACCTCGGCGACTCCGACGTCATTCTGCTGCTCGACTCGGACATCGCCGAGGAGCAGACGGTCGCGGGTATCCACGTCAGGAAGGCCGTCGCCCGGGGCGCGCGGCTCATCGTCGTCTCGGAGACCGAGACGCGCATGGCCCGGCTTGCCGACACCTGGATCCGGATCGCCCCCGACAGGCTCGGCGGGCTCCTGGCCGCGTGGGTCCTGGCGGGGCTCGAGAGCGGCGCGGCGCCTGAACACGTCGACCCGGCCGCGGTCAAGGCGGCCGTTCCGGACGGCGGGCCGGCCGCGCTGGCTGAGGAGGCGGGCGTCTACGCCGACGTGCTGACCGAAGCGGGGCGGGCCTTCATCGGAGGCGACCGCCCGACGCTGGTCGCCAATGTACTGTCGTTCGACCGGCGCTCGGCCGGTGAGGACGCAGCGATGGCCGTGGCACTGGCCTCGACGGCCGGGTGCACCGACCGTGTGCTCTTCCTGAGGATGCGTGCGAACGGGCAGGGTATCACCGATTCCGGGCTGCATCCCCGGCTGCTCCCGGGACAGGCCGATGCGGCGGACCCGGAGACGCTCGCGCGGTACGCGGGCGTCATGGGCGGCGACGTTCCGGCGGCGGGAGCCGAGCCGTTCGATCCGGTCGCGCTGATCGAGGCCGGATCCGTCAGGGCGGCGCTCATCGTCGGTGAGGATCCGCTGGTCGGAACGGACGACGCGAGTAGAGTGCGGGAGGCGTTCGGGAAACTGGATACGCTGGTCGTCGCCGACTCGATACCGAACGTGACGGCGGGCATGGCCGACGTCGTGCTCCCTCTGGCCTCCTTCGGAGAGGTCGACGGGAGCTTCACGAACAGCGAGCGGCGCGTGCAGCGGGTGACCGCTGCGTCGCGGCCCGCGGCGGCCGTGACCGCGCTCGAGCTCCTGGCCGCGCTCGGCCGCGAGGCGGGGCTCGAGATGGGCGACTCCGACCCCGACGCCGTGCGGCGCGAGCTTGAGAGCGCGCTCGCGGGCGGCCCGATCGCCGACTGGTCTCTCGACGGGGACGGCACAGTGTGGCAGTCCGGAGGCCGCGCGAGGGCCGGCCGGCACGTCGCCGACGGACCGACCGTCGTTTTCTTCCACCCGCGCTGGACGGACGCGGCCGAGACGACCTTCTCGCTCAAGGTCGAGGAGGCCGGGCTCGACCCGTTCGTGGTCGCACGCGCCGGAGTTTGAGCTTGACGGGCCGCAGGTCCGTCACTACCATATCGAATATCATCCGGGCTGACAGGGATCCCTGTACAAAGGGGTCCCTGTCGGTCCAGAACGTCTATTGACGACGCAATCGGAGGAACGAATGGCGGTTCCCAAGAGGAAGAGCTCCAAGGCGCGGGGCCGGAAGCGGCGCACGCACTGGAAGGCGAAGAAGCCCTCCCTGTCGGTGTGTCCTTCGTGCGGCGAGCCCAAGCTGCCGCACCGGGTGTGCCCGCACTGCGGCATGTACAACGGCCGAGAGATCATAGAAGAGCCCAAGGAACAGGAGTAGCGTTTGGGCGACCGTCCCGGGCAGCTCCGCACAGCCGGTGACGCCGAGAGAGACCGTCCGACACGTATCGCCGTCGACGCGATGGGGGGAGATAACGCCCCGGCCGTCGAGATCGAGGGAGCGCTGTCGGCGATGCGGGAGGCGGAAGGTCCGCTCGAGGTCGTGCTGGTCGGGCGGAGGGACGAGATAGAGCGCGCCCATCGCGACTCCGGTTCCGACGAGCCCCTGCCGGAGATCGTGCAGGCCGACGAGGTGATCGGCATGCACGAGCAGCCCGCGACGGCGGTCCGCCGGAAGCGGCGTTCCTCGATCGTCGTCGCCACGGAACTCCAGAAGCGGGGCGAGGTCGACGGGCTCGTCAGCGCCGGCAACACGGGCGCCGTCGTCGCCTCGTCGCTTCTCGGACTCGGAATGCTGCCGAACGTCCGGCGCCCCGGCATCGCCGGCCTCTTCCCGACGACGGGCGACCCCACGGTCGTCGTCGACGTCGGGGCCAGCATTGACTCCAAACCTCAGGATCTTCTGGCGTTCGGCATGATGGGCGCGGCGTACGCGCGCAACGTGCTCGGGCGCGGCAACCCCCGCGTGGGTCTCATGAACATCGGTGAGGAGGAGACGAAGGGCGGCGAGCGCGAGCAGGCCGCCTACGCTCTGCTTGCATCGAGTTCGCTGGAGTTCGTCGGGAACGTCGAGGGCGGGTCGCTCTTCAGGGGCGCCGCCGACGTGGTCGTGACCGACGGCTTCGTGGGGAACGTCATGCTCAAGCTCGCCGAGGGGGTCATCCACGTGGTCCTGAAGCTCCTGAGCGACTCGGGGGACGGAGAGCAGCTCCGGCAGCGTCTGAAGGACCTCGATTACGCTGAGTACGGTGGTGCCCCGCTCCTGGGCGTTGACGGGGTCGTTATCATCGCGCACGGCGGCTCGTCCGCAAAGGCGATCAAGAACGCCGTCATGGTCGCGTCACGCTTCGTCGAGACCGACCTCTGCGGGCGCATCGTCGCGCGCCTCAAGGAAGTGGTGGAGCAGCATGGCTGAGTCGAAGAGAACGGCCCGCATCGCCGGAATGGGGATGTATGCGCCGCCGAAGGTGATGACGAACGAAGACTTCGCTCAAATCGTCGACACCTCGGACGAGTGGATCACGCAGATGACGGGCATCAAGGAGCGGCACATCGCCGAGGACGACGTCACGACGTCCGACATGGCCGCGGAGGCCGCCCGGAACGCCCTTGAGAACGCGGGCGTCGAGCCCGAGCAGGTCGAGATGATCATCCTCGGAACGGCGACCCCCGACATGCTGTTCCCGTCGACGGCCTGCCTCGTACAGGCGAAGATCGGTGCCGTGAACGCGTTCGCGTACGACATGGCTGCAGGCTGCTCGGGCTTCATCTACGGGCTCTCGATCGCCCGGCAGTTCATCGAGGCCGGGACCGTGGAGAAGGTCCTCGTCATAGGTGCCGAGAACCTGACGAAGTTCATGGACATGAGCGACCGGAACACGTGCGTGCTCTTCGGTGACGGCGCGGGCGCCGCCGTCGTCGTCCCGACGTGCGAGCCCGACGGCATCGTGCATCAGGTGCTGGGGTCCGACGGCCGACTCGGCGGCCTCCTCGAGTGTCCGGCGGGCGGCGCGCGGATGCCGGCTTCGCGCGAGACGGTCGACGAGAGGCAGCACTACATCAAAATGCAGGGACGCAAGGTGTACGTCAACGCGGTCAAGGCGATGGGCGACTCGGTCGTCCGCGTGATCGAGGAGGCGGGGATCACGGGAGACGACGTCGACATCCTCTTCCCGCACCAGGCGAACATCAGGATCATCCAGAGCGTGGCCGAGCGGGCCGGCACGCCGATAGAGAAGGTCTACGTCAACATTCATAAGTACGGCAACACGTCGGCGGCATCCATCCCGATCGCGATGACGGAGGCGATCGAGGAGGGGCGTCTCAAGAACGGCATGACCGTCGCGATGGTGGCCTTCGGAGCGGGCTTCACCTGGGGCTCGCTCCTCATGAGGTACTAGTTCGGCGGGAGGTCCTCGATTGCAGCGGACAGCGTTTCTCTTTCCCGGACAGGGCTCGCAGAGGGTCGGTATGGGTCGGGACCTCTTCGAGGGGTCGCAGGACGTTCGCGACCTTTACGAAAGGGCGTCCGAGGCCGTTGGTCTCGACATCGCGGCGGTCTCCTTCGAGGGACCGGAGGACAAGCTGACAAGGACCGACAACGCGCAGCCGGCACTTCTCGTCGCCGGCGTCGCCGCCATGACCGAACTCGTTCGTCGCGGCGTCGAGCCGTGGGCCGTGGCCGGACACAGTCTCGGCGAATACTCGGCGCTCGTGGCGGCCGGCTCGATCGACTTCGAGGACGGCGTCAGGGCCGTTCGGGAGCGCGGCAGGCTGATGTACGAGGCCGGTCTGAAGCGTCCCGGCACGATGGCCGCGATCATCGGGCTGGACGAGGACGCCGTCGGGGCCATTGTGAAGCGCGCCTCCGCGGCGGGTGTCGTCCAGACGGCCAACCTGAACGCGCCGGGCCAGGTCGTCATCTCCGGCGAGGTCGACGCCGTCAAGGAGGCGATGGACCTCGCGGGCTCGGGAGGCGCACGGAGGGTGATCGGGCTCAAGGTGAGCGGCGCGTTCCACTCAGAGCTCGTTGACGAGGCCCGCGCCGGCATGGAGGCCTTCCTCAGGGACGTCGAGATCCGGGAGCCGAGGGCTCTCTTCGTGTCGAACGTCACCGGCGGGGCCGTGGCCGATCCGGAGGAGATCAGGAAGAACCTGGTGGCCCAGATCGTCAGCCCGGTGCGCTGGGTGGACGATGTCAGGGCCCTCGTCAGGCGCAGCGCGTCGCTCTTTCTCGAGGTGGGACCGGGCAACGTGCTCCGAGGGCTCCTGCGGAGGATCGAGCCGGAGGCCGCTTCGCTGCCGGCCGGCAGGCTCGAGGACATCGAGCGAGCGGCGGCCGAGATCGCATCGAGGTAGCTGACGATCGGGAGGATGGTATGAAGCTCGACGGCAGGAAGGCCGTCGTCACGGGAGCCGGCCGTGGGATCGGCCGCGCCATCGCCGCGAAGCTCGCAGCGCTCGGCGCGCGCGTCGCAGTGGCCGACGTCGACGGCGACGCGGCCGAACAGGTCGCCAGAGAGATCGAGGACATGGGCGGACGCGCGATGGGCGTCGCGCTCGACGTGACAGACGCCGACGCGGTCACCTCGGCGATGAAGAAGATCGCCGCCGATTTCGACGGCATCGATATTCTGGTCAACAATGCGGGCATAACGCGCGACGGGCTCATCGCCAGGATGTCGCCCGGGGACTGGCAGATGGTGCTCGACGTCAACCTGACGGGGGCCTTCAACTGCATCCGGGCGGTCTCGCGGACGATGATGTCGCAGCGCTACGGCAGGATCGTCAATATCTCGTCGATCATCGGCCAGATCGGCAATGCCGGTCAGGCGAACTACGCCGCCTCGAAGGCCGGGATCGTGGCTCTGACCAGGTCGGTTGCGAAGGAACTCGCGTCGAGGGGCGTCACGGCGAACGCCGTCGCGCCGGGCTTCATCGAGACCGGAATGACGGCGGACCTTCCCGAGAAGGTCAAGGAGCAGTACCTGTCAACGATCCTCCTCAGGCGCTTCGGCAAGGCCGAGGACGTCGCAAATGTGGTTGCATTCCTCGTTTGCGATGAAGGAGACTATGTCAACGGTCAGACGATCAATGTCGACGGGGGGATGATCTAGCGCTCGCGCGCTCTCCCTCCAGGGCACGAACGAAGGAGTTTGAGAAACATGGCTGATGTTGCTGCGAAGGTGAAGCAGGTCATTGCAGAGAAGCTCCAGATCGACGCGGGACAGGTGACCCCCGAGGCGTCGATCGTCGAGGATCTGGGCGCCGATTCGCTGGAGCAGGCGGACATCCTCTTCTCGCTCGAGGACGAGTTCGGGATCACGGCCGACGATACCGACGAGGCCGAGGGACTGAAGACCGTCGCCGACATCGTGTCGTATCTGGAGAAGAAGGTCGAGGAGGGGTCGTAGGAAGGGCGACGCCGGAGCCCCCTCGCGGCCTCGACGGCCCACGGGGCTCCGGCGTCCGCTTCGCGGAGTTCCGACACGGGGCCCGGGAACGGCGCCGGGCGCCAGGACGCACAAGACAGAAAGGGGAGGAATGTCACCGAGGAGGGTCGTGGTCACAGGCATGGGAGCGCTCACTCCGCTGGGTCTCGACGTCCAGTCGTTCTGGGACGGGCTCGTGGCGGGGAGGAGCGGTTGCGCGGAGATCAGCTCGTTCGACGCGAGCGGATTTCCCGTGCGCATCGCGTGCGAGCTCCCCGGGTTCGATCCGGAGGAGTACATCGAGAAGCGCGACATCCGGAAGATGGATCCGGTCACCCGATATGCCATGGCCGCCGCCCAGATGGCCTGGAAGGAAGCGGGATTCGACGATGGGGCGATCGCGCCTGAACGAGCGGGCGTCGTGATAGGCACCGGCGTCGGGGGTATCCAGACGCTCGAGAACCAGCACACGGTGCTCATGGAGAAGGGGCCGCGCAGGATCAGCCCGTTCTTCATCCCGATGCTCATTGCGGACATGCCCTCCGGGCAGGTCAGCATCCATCTCGGTCTCAAGGGTCCGAACTACGCGACGGTCTCGGCGTGCGCCTCGGGGGCGCACGCTATCGGAGCGGCGTACCACGCCGTCCGCGACGGCGATGCCGAAGTGATGGTCACGGGCGGCACGGAGGCGGCGGTCTGTCCGCTCTCTCTGGGCGGCTTCGCGAACATGAAGGCGATCTCGGCCCGGAACGACGAGCCGGAGAAGGCCTCTCGTCCGTTCGACAGGGACCGCGACGGCTTCGTCCTCGGCGAGGGCGCGGGCATCGTCGTTCTCGAGGAGCTCGATCACGCGAAGGCCCGGGGGGCGAGGATCTTCGCCGAGATGGTCGGCTTCGGCGCGACGGGCGATGCGTACCACATGACGGCGCCGGCCCCCGAGGGAGAGGGAATGGCGCGCGCCATGTCGGCCGCTCTCGCGGCCGGTGGCCTCGACCCGTCGGACGTGCAGTACATCAACGCCCACGGTACGTCGACGCCACCGAACGACAAGCTGGAGACGGCCGCGATCCGCACCGTTTTCGGAGACCACGCGGAGAGACTCGCCGTCTCGTCGACGAAGTCGATGACCGGTCACCTTCTCGGAGCGGCGGGCGGCATCGAGTTCGTCGCCACCGTTCTCACGCTCGAGAAGAAGATCGTTCCACCGACGATCAACTACGAGACGCCCGATCCCGAGTGCGACCTCGACTACGTTCCCAACCAGGCCAGAGAAGCCGAGGTGACCTGCGCCCTCACCAACTCGTTCGGTTTCGGAGGGCACAACGCCGTGATCGCCCTCCGGCGGTTCGACGAGTAGCTTGCGGTGAGAGGGTGCCTCACACCATGAAGAACGGACCAATCGGCTGGCTCGCCGGCCTCGTGCCGCGCGCTGAGGGCGTGGACCCTGAACGCGCGAAGAAGCTCAAGGAACTGACAAAACGGCTCGGCGTCCGCATCAAGGACCTCGGGCTCCTCAATCAGGCACTGATGCATCGGTCGTACGTCTACGATGCAGACCTCGAACGGAACGCGTCGAACGAGCGCATGGAGTTCCTCGGAGACGCCGTGCTCGGCCTCGTCGTCAACGAGTATCTCTATGCCCGGTTCGGTGAGCGACAGGAAGGACGGCTGACGAAGATCAAGTCGCTCGTCGTCAGCGAGTCGGTCCTCTCGAAGCGGGCCGAGGAGATCGATCTCGGCGAGTTCATCCTCCTGTCCGACAACGAGCGGGATTCCGGAGGCGCCACGCGTTCGTCGATCATCTCGGACGCCTTCGAGGCGGTCATCTGCGCCATCTACCTGGACTCAGGACTCAAGGCCGCCCGTCGGTTCATCCACGAGCACCTCCTCAGGGACATCGACGAGCTTCTCGAAGACGACGATTTCCGGAACTACAAGAGTCTGGTTCAGGAGCACGCTCAGAAGAAGTACGGGTCGCGCCCTCGCTACCGCGTCGTCTCCGTCAAGGGCCCCGAGCACGCGAGGACGTTCTTCGTGGAGCTCAAGCTCAAGGGGCGGGCGACGGGCCGCGGCGAGGGGAAGAGCAAGAAGGAAGCGGAGCAGATGGCCGCGAGGAACGCGCTCAAGCGGCTCGGGCTCCTCGCGAAGAACGGACGCCTCATCAAGCGCAAGCCCAGATCGAAGCGTTCCGGGTCTCGCCGTTCGAGGCGCGGACGACGGCGCAAGAAGGAGAAGTCCTGATGAACTACTTCCTGACAGAAGAGCAGGAGATGCTCCAGGAGCTCTGTGCTCAGATAGCGAGAGAGAAGATCATCCCGGTTCGGGCCGAGTACGACGAGTCCGGCGAGTTTCCCTGGGACATCGTCAAGGTCATGGCCGAGTCGGACATCTACGGCGTGTACATTCCCGAGGAGTACGGCGGGTTCGGCGGCGGCATCACGGAGATGTGTATCGCCACCGAGGAGCTCTCGAAGGCCTGCGGGGGCATCGCGCTGGCGTTCGCAGCATCGGCGCTCGGCACGATGCCGATCCTGCTCTTTGGGAGCGAGGAGCAGAAGAAGGAGTACCTTCCGCCGATCGCCGCGGGGGAGAAGCTCGCCGCCTTCGCTCTGACCGAGGCCAACGCCGGAAGCGACGCGGGCGCGGTCGAGACACGTGCCGAGCTTGACGGCGACGAGTACGTCCTGAACGGCACCAAGCAGTGGATAACGAACGGCGGCGAGGCCGAGGTCTACACCGTCGTCGCCAGGACGAAGAAGGGGGCAGGCATCCGCGGGATCTCGGCGTTCATCGTCGATAAGGATACGCCCGGGTTCACCTTCGGGAAGAAGGAGGACAAGATGGGCATCCGCGCCTCGGCGACAAGGGAGCTCGTGTTCCAGGACTGCCGGGTGCCGAAGAAGAACCTCATCGGCCGCGAGGGCATGGGGTTCATGGTAGCCATGCGGACGTTCGACCAGTCGCGGCCCGGGGTCGCGGCGCAGGCCGTCGGCATCGCGCAGGGCGCCTTCGAGGAGGCAGCGCGGTACGCCCGGCAGCGTGAGCAGTTCGGACAGCCGGTTGCGTCGTTCCAGGGTGTGAAGTTCATGCTTGCCGACATGGCCACGCAGATCGAGGCCGCGCGGGCCCTGGTTCTCTCCGTGGCCCGGGCCGTCGACGCGGGGGAGAAGAGCGTAGCGAAGCTGTCCGGCATGGCGAAGCTCTTCGCCTCGGACGTCGCGATGAAGGTGACGACCGATGCGGTGCAGATCCTCGGCGGCTACGGCTACATGAAGGAGTATCCCGTCGAGAAGATGATGCGCGACGCCAAGATCACGCAGATCTACGAGGGGACGAACCAGATCCAGCGCGAGGTCATCGGGTCCGCGGTTATCAAGGAGAGCGCCGCGGCCGACCGCGGGAAGTAGTGTGCGGACGGGACGCCGCGTTTCGTCACCGGGGTCCCTGACGACAGGGAGAGATCATGCGGGTCGTTGTTCTCGTCAAGGAAGTGCCCGACACGACCGAGGTCACCATCGATCGGGAGACGAACACGCTCGTTCGCGAGGGGGTGCCCTCGATCGTCAACCCGTTCGACATGTACGCGATCGAGGAGGCGCTCAGGATCAGGGAGTCGCACGACGGCGAGGCGACGGTGACGGTGATGTCGATGGGGCCGCCGCAGGTCGAGGGCTCGCTGCGCGAGGCGCTGGCGATCGGAATCGACGAGGCCGTCCTGCTCTCAGATCGGGCCTTCGCAGGGTCGGACACGTGGTCGACCTCCTACACGCTCGCGGCCGGTATCAGGAAGCTCGGCGGAGCCGACGTGATCCTCTGCGGGAAGCAGGCGATCGACGGGGACACGGCGCAGGTGGGACCCGGTGTCGCGCAGTTCCTCGAGATCCCTCAGGTCACGTTCGTCCGCTCCCTGACGGTCGAGGGCGACCGCGCGCGCGCGGAGAGGATGGTCGAGGGCGGGACCGACGTTCTCGACGTGCCGCTTCCCGCGCTCTTCACCGTCGTCAAGGACATCAACGAGCCGCGGCTACCCTCACTGAAGGGCAAGATGAGGGCGAAGAAGGCCGAGATCACGATCTGGGGCGCCGGCGATCTCGACGTCGACGAGTCCGAACTCGGCCTCGACGGGTCGCCGACGCGGGTCGTGAAGGTCTTCGCTCCGGAGCCGCGCGGCGGCGGCCGGGTTCTCGAGGGAGAGCTTGAGGAGACGGTTCCCGAGCTCGTCGACGAGCTTCTGCCCATCGTGACCGGTGAGGGATAGACGAGGTAGCAGCGGGGGTGCTCTTGAGCAGCATCGAGGTACTTGAGGACCGATGTGTCGGCTGCGAGGCGTGCATTCCGGCGTGTCTCTACGACGCGATCGAGATGAGGGACGGCCTCGCCGTCATCAAGGACAACTGCACGCTCTGCGGAGCGTGCGTCGATGCCTGCAAGTTCGACGCGATCATCCTGAGACAGGCCCATCGCGAGGCCGTATCGACCGAGGACTACCGCGGCGTGTGGGTCGTGGCGGAGTCGCGGCACGGGAGCATCCACGACGTGACGTTCGAGCTCCTCGGACGCGGTCGGGAGCTCGCCGACACGCTGGACGTCGATCTCGAGGCCGTCCTCGTCGGGTCGGGTGTCACGGAGGTTGCTCAGGAGCTCGTGGCCGGTGGCGCCGATGTTGTCCGCGTCGTCGATCACGAGGCGCTCGCCGACTACGTCGACGAGCCCTACGCTGCCGTCGTCGCCGAACTCATCACGCGCCACAAACCCGAGATCGTGCTGACTGGCGCGACGGCCGTCGGACGGTCACTGATCCCGCGCGTCGCCATCCGTGTGCGCGCCGGGCTGACAGCAGACTGCACGGGACTCGCCATAGACGACTCCGAGCGCCTGCTGCTCCAGACCCGACCGGCGTTCGGCGGCAACATCATGGCGACGATCATCTGCCCC
>WJMD01000097.1 GCA_014728125.1 Candidatus Effluviviaceae Genus V sp. | reverse complement strand
GGAGTCGGGTCCTCAGGCGGGCTTGGGAGACTCGGCCCGGCGGCCGACCGACTGGATGACGACGCCGTCCTCGCCGTCCTTCTCGACCATGCGCACGCCGATGATCTCCGTTGAGGATGTCGGGACGTTCTTCCCGACGTAGTCGGCCCGGATCGGAAGCTCACGATGACCGCGGTCGATGATCACCGCGAGCTGAACGAAGCGCGGCCTCCCGAAATCGATGATCTCGTCGAGCGCCGCGCGCACGGTCCGTCCCGTGTAGAGCACGTCGTCGACGAGGACGATCGACTTCCCCTGAACGTCGAAGGGTATGTCGCTCTCGTTGACGACCGGTTGTTCCGCCACGGTCTTGAGATCGTCGCGGTAGAGCGTGATGTCGAGAACACCGACGGGCACCGACACGCCCTCGATCTCCTCGATGGCGTCCGCCACGCGCCTTGCAAGATACGCGCCGCGCGTCTGGATGCCGATGATCGCGAGGTTGTCGGTCCCGCCGTTGCGCTCGAGGATCTCGTGCGAGATACGTACGATCGCACGTCGAAGGTCATTCTCGTCCATCACGCGCGCCTTGGTGCGCATCTCCATGGTCTACTCCCGCTGTATCGAGGGCCTTCGTTCCATCATCCCGCCCGTGAATCTACCACTCGGGCGCGCCCCGCCGCAAGGCGTCAGCCCAGAAGGACCCGTCTCACGGCCGCCGCCGACAGAGCCCCTCTTCTCTCGAGCGCGGCCACCAGCGCATACTCGATGGGCGGCTCGAGCCCGATCGACGCCAGACCGTCCACGTCCTCCATGACCCGGGCGGGAACGTCGTCGCCGACGACCCGCCCCCCGACCATCACGATGACGCGCTCGGCCAGTTCGAGGGCCACACCGAGGTCGTGGGTCACGAAGACGACGCCGGTCCCGGCGGCCCGCTCGGCGCGAATGAGGTCGAAGACCATTCCGCAGTTGCCAGGGTCGAGCCCGGCGGTCGGCTCGTCCAGCAGCAGGAAGGGCCTCTCCAGCACGAGAATGCCGGCGATGGCCGCCCGGCGTGCCTCTCCGGCACTGAGACGCGCGGGTTCCCTCTCCGAGAAGGCCACCGGGTCCAGCCCGGAGCGGCGGAGCGCGCGCTCCACACGGGCGGCCGCTTCGTCCTTCTCCACACCCGAGCGACGGAGACCGAACGCGACCTCGTCGAAGACCGTCTCCTCGAAGAACTGCTCCTCCGGGAACTGCGCCACCAGGCCGACGCCCCTGCGGAGCTCGGGGCCGGGTCCTCCGGGATCGAGCCGCGCCGTTCCGGAGGTCGGCGCTCTCAGTCCCGACATGACATCGAGGAGCGTCGTCTTGCCGGACCCTGTCGGCCCGACCACGGCGACGCAGGAGCCGGCATCCACCGACAGCGTCGTCGGCGCCAGGGCTGGCGTCGTCTCCCGCCCGTCACCCGAGTAGACGACCTCCGCGCGGTCAAGCAGGACCCGCACCGGTACCCTCCCTCGAAAGGGCCCTCACGAGCGCATCGAGCGACCATGCGTCGCCCGGCACGTCGAATCCCGCGCTTCGAAGCCTGTCAGCGACCGCGGCCGTTCTCGGACGAGCCAGTCCCCAGCGTGCGAGTTCATCCCGGCGGCCGAAGAGGGCGCCGGGGGCCCCGTCGAAAACGACCCGCCCCCGCTCGAGGACGATGACACGCCCGGCCAGGGCGATCTCGTCGGGGAACTGCGTCACGTGAACCAGGGTCTCGCTCCTCAGGGAACCGACGAGCTTGAGGACCTCGGCCCTGCCCCGTCCGTCCAGGAGAGACGTCGGCTCGTCGAGCGCGAGTACGTCGGGACGCATGGCGAGAACCGCCGCGATGGCGACGCGCTGCTTCTCGCCTCCCGAGAGCGAGTGCGGCGCCCTGTCGAGGAGGGGGCGGATCGAGAGGTCACGGGAGACATCCTCGACGCGGGTCCGGATCTCCTCCGGCGGCAGGCCGAGGTTTTCCAGGCCGAACGCCAGCTCCCGTTCGACGGTCGTGCTGACAAGCTGGTTGTCGGGGTTCTGGAATATGAGGCCGACCCGCCTCCGGACGTCCCACACGCCGGAGTCGTCCGAGGTGTCCACCCCGGCGACCAGGACGGTTCCGACCGAGGGCGTCGCGAGGCCGTTCATCAGCTTCAGGAGCGTCGACTTGCCGGAGCCGCTCGCCCCTGCGACGGCCACCCTCTCGCCGGCCTCGATGGTGATGCTGACGGCGTCGAGCGCCTTGTCGCCGCCGGGAACGTAGCTGTAGCCGACGTCCCTGAAGTGGATCACTGAGCATCCCCCGGAGCGGGTCCGGCCGCCATCTCGGTCAGGCGCCGCCTCGCCTCGGTCACCCAGCGCCCGTCCGGGAAGCGCCGGAGATAGCCGTCGAGCGCCACGATGCCCTCCTGTCTCTTCCCGGCCGCGAGGAGCGCGAGACCGAGCGCGTACGCGGGGTCCTCCATCGTCGGGTCGAGCGCCACGGCCGTTCTGAACTCCTCTGCCGCTCGGGCGTGGCGGCCGCACTCGAAGAGCGCCTTGCCCCAGGCGAAACGCACCTCCGCATCGTCCGGCCTGACACCGGACGTCTGCTCGAGCAGGACCGCCGCCCGGTTCGACTCTCCGCGTTCCAGGAGTACGACGCCCAGATTGTAGGCCGCATCAACGAAGCGGGGGTCGAGTTCGAGGGCCCTTCTGAAGGCCTCCTCGGAACGCGGGAGGTCGCCGGCCGCCGCGAGAGCGGTGCCACGATTGTAGTGGGACTTCGCCTCGGTCCGTGCGCGATAGCGGTCGAGATCCTCCGGGTCGACGGGCACGTCGATGACGGAGCCCTCATCGAGGACGACATCCTCGGGAACGCCGTTGACCTCGGCCAGGTACGCGGCGGCTCCGGGGTCCCCGTAGTAGTCGTCGGCGATCGAACGCAGGCTCTCTCCCGAGCCGACCGTGTGCACGACGGTCTCGGTCGCACGTCCGCCGCTTCCGCTCGTCTCCCAGTATCCGGCGCAGCCCTGCATGAGGGTCGCCGCCAGCCCGATGGCCGCGGCAACGAGCGCGGTCCTCACTCGTAGCGGAGTCATGGACTCCCTCCGGCTTCCGGGCCGACCTTCCGAAGGGCGTCGTCGAGAAGCGCCAGCACCTCGTCCGGATCGTCGATCAGCACGATCCTCTTCCGGAGATCGGAGACGCCCGGAAAACCCCTGAGGTACGCCACGAAGTGCTTCCTCATCTCGAAAACGCCCTTCGGCCGGCCCTTCCATTCAAGCATCAGGGTGAAGTGACGGCGCGCCACACGGAGCCTCCCGCCGAGGTCGGGCTCGGGAGGCGGCCGTTCGCCGGCCAGGGCCGCCGCCGACCGCTCGAGCAGCCAGGGGTTTCCGACGGCCGCGCGGCCGATCATCACGGCGGCCGCGCCGGTCTCGTCCAGCATCCGTATCGCGTCCCCGGGCGTCGCTACATCGCCGCTGCCCATCACGGGGACCCCGACCGCGTCGTTGACCGCACGGATGACCGACCAGTCCGCCCGCCCCTTGAAACCCTGCGTCCTGGTCCTCGGGTGGACCGCGACCGCCCTTGCCCCCCCGGCGACCGCTGCGAGCGCGGTCTCGACGGCGGAGGGTTCGTCGTCCGACCAGCCGCTCCGGGTCTTGATCGTGACCGGGATGTCGCCCGCGCCCTCGACCGTCGCCTCGACGATCTCGCGCACGCGTCCCGTATCGAGCATGAGCGCCGCGCCCGAGCCGGACTTCACGACCTTCCTGGCGGGACACCCCGCGTTGATGTCGATGAGATCCGGTCGGAGCGAAGAGACCATACGCGCGGCGCCGCGGAACGCCTCGGGTCGGGCGCCGAAGAGCTGCGCGGCGATCGGACGCTCCTCCGGTTCGAAGCGGAGCAGGTCCATGGACCTGCGACTGTCCCGAACGAGGCCCTCCGCGCTGACCATCTCGGTCCAGACGAGCCCCGCGCCCATCGAACGCGCGATGCGGCGCATCGGACTGTCGGTGTAGCCGGCCAGCGGCGCGAGAACGACGTTCGGCTCAATCTGCACGGATTCGATCATCATGACCAGGCGAGTATGAAGCGCCCGCCTCCTCCGGTCAAGGAAGCGGGCGCATGCGTGTTCCGGGATCAGAGCGGTCGAGAACGACTACTCCTCGGTGACCTCGGCCTCCGCGAGGTCGGCCGCGGTGCGGAAGAGGTCGTCCACTGTGCCGGCCTCGGCGGCCAGCTCGGCGGTCCTCGACAACTGGTCGTCGCCCCTGACGGCCGCCTCGTACGCCTCCTCGCGGCCGAACGATTTGCGGATCATGTCCCGCTTGATGGCCAGCTCGACCTCGTCGCGGTGCTCCTCGAGCGCCTCCGCGTCGTACTCGAAGCCGTCCTCGCCGAGGAAATCGATGAATGCATCCCACATCGGGGCGGTCACTTCGAAATCGACGCTCTCGATCGGATGCTCCGCCGTGTATTCGATGGCGAACTCGAAGAACTCGCGCCGGCGCTCGAGGTCGACCAGCACGTCGGCCCGGCGTTCGAACTCGATCTCGACATCGGGCGTCACGCCGCCGCCGCCGTAAACGGTCCGGCCCGCGGCCGTAAGGTACTCGGGGCGTTCCGGTTCCTCGTCCTCGCCCTCACCCTCGACCATCCAGCGCTCGGGCTTCTCGATGGCCCGGCCGCTCGCGATGTACCACTTGGCCGTCGTGATCTTCATCGCGCAGCCCTTGGTGAGAGGTCTCAGACGCATCAACGTCTGCACTGAGCCCTTGCCGAAACTCGTCGTGCCGACGACCAGACCGCGGTCCCAGTCCTGGATGGCGCCGGCGAGAATCTCGGACGCGCTCGCGCTGCCGCCGTTGATCAGCACGACGATCGGGAATCCTCGATCGAACATGGCGGGGGTGCGCGCGTGGAACTCCTGGTTCTGTTCGCTGATGCGGCCCTTCGTGCTCACGATGAGCTCTCCGGTCTCCAGGAAGACGTCGGTGACGTCGACCGCCTGGGACAGGAGCCCGCCGGGATTCGATCTGAGATCGAGCACGAGCCGCTCCATGCCCTGGTCGCGGAGCTGACCGAGACTCTCCCGGAGTTCCTCCGCCGTCGTCCTCGAGAACCGCGAAATGCGGACGTAGCCCACGCCGTCGTCCATCATGAAGGCGTACGGTACGCTGTCGATCCTGATGATCTCGCGCGTCACCGTGTAGTCCAGAGGCTCCTCGACGCCCTCGCGTCTGATGGTGATGTCCACGTCGGTCCCCGGCTCGCCGCGGAGCTTCTCGATCGCCTCGTCGACCGTGATCCCGCGGGTCGACTCCTCCTCTATGGCGATGATGCGGTCGCCGGACAGGATCCCGAGGTCGTAGGCGGGCGTTCCCTCGATCGGACTGACGACCGTGAGCACGCCGTCCCTCACCGTGATCTGTATGCCGAGTCCGCCGAACTCGCCCTCGGTCGTCACCTGAAACTCCTCGAACGACTCCTCATCGAGGAACATCGAATACGGGTCCAGGGACGAGAGCATTCCGCGGATGGCGCCGTACATGATCTGCTGAGAATCGACCTCCTCGACGTACGTTCCCTCGACCTTCGCCAGCGCGTCGTTGAAGAGGTCGAGATACGACAGCAGCTCCCGGCGCGCGCTGACGGTCCCGACGGTCAGACCGCCCAGCAGGAACCCCACGCAGAGAGCAACAAGGACGAGGCCGTGTCGTCTGAGTCGCCGTGTCATGTCCTTCCTTCCCCGCGGCCGGTGCGCCGCGTCTTCATGAGATCCCGCGTCCGCGCCAGGATCTCGTCGGCAATTTCATCGCGGTCGCGCTCGCCGTTCACGATGACGAAGCGTGAGGGCTCGCGCGACGCCAGCCCGAGGTAGGCGTTCCTGACCCGCTCGTGAAACGCGAGGGTCTCCTCCTCGATGCGGTCGGGAGCGTGCGGGTCGCGCGACTTCCGTCGTTGACCCGCCTCGGGGGTGACGTCGATGAGAAAGGTCACATCCGGTTGGACGCCGCCCGTGGCCGTTTCGTTCAACCGTTCGACGAGATCGGTACCAAGTTCCCGTCCACCACCCTGATAGGCGACGCTCGCGTCGGCGTACCGATCCGAGATCACGACCGCCCCGCGCCTCAGGGCCGGCAGGACCAGCCTCTCGACATGCTCGGCCCGGGACGCCAGGAAGAGCATGAGCTCCGCCCTGGGCTCCATCCCGGACACCGACCGGTCGAGCAGTATCTCGCGGATCCGCTCGCCGAGCGGCGTGCCGCCGGGCTCTCTGGAGCGCACGACCTCGAGCCCGAACTCCGAAAGCGAGCGAGCGAGAGCGTCCGCCTGGGTCGACTTGCCGGACCCCTCAACGCCCTCAAAGGTTATGAAGAGACCGCTCCACGCCGACATGCGCGCTCCGTTCCAGCGAGCGGGCCGGGCGTCGCCCGGCCCGACAGTCCGCCGTCGCGTCCCGCCGGGACGCTCAGGAACCGGACGGCTCCTTGATCAGCTCCTCCTGCGGTCCGGATTCCCCGTCGGACCCGATCCCGGCGTCGGTCTCCCTGCCGGCGTCGAGAGCGTGCTCCTCGATGAAGCGCTCGGTCAGGTGCCGGGCTTCGTCGTCCGTGTACTGCACTGGAGGAGATTTGAAGAAGTACGAGGACGGCGCCGCTATTGCGCCCGAGAGCCCGTGGTTCATCGCAAGCTTCATGCACCTGACGGCGTCGATCATGACGCCGGCCGAGTTCGGCGAATCCCAGACCTCGAGCTTGAGTTCGGCGTTGAGCGGCACGTCGCCGAACGTCCGTCCCTCCATCCGCACATAGGCCCACTTCCGGTCGGAGAGCCACTCGACGTAGTCCGAGGGACCGATGTGGACGTTGCCCTTGCCGATGTCGTAGTCGAGCTGCGAGGTGACGGCGCCGGTCTTCGAGATCTTCTTCGACTCGAGCCGGGACCGCTCGAGCATGTTCAGAAAGTCCGTGTTGCCGCCCACGTTGAGCTGGCTCGTTCTCTCGAGCCTGACGCCGCGGTCGCGGAAGAGCCGCGTCAGGACCCGGTGGACGATCGTCGCGCCGACCTGAGACTTGATGTCGTCTCCCATGACGGGCAGGCCCTTCTTTTCGAAGCGCTGCTGCCAGTACCGCTCCCGCGCGATGAAGACGGGGATGCCGTTCACGAAGCCGCATCCGGCATCGAGGATCTGCTCCACGTACCACTTCGTCGCCTCCTCGCTGCCGACCGGCAGGAAGTTGACGACGACGTCCGTCTTCGTTTCCTTCAGAATGCCCGTGATGTCGTCCGTCGGCCCGGGCGCCTTCTCGATGATCTCGGAGAGGTACTTGCCGAGACCGTCGTGGGTCATGCCGCGTACGACCGGAACATCGAGCTTCGGAACGTCGGAGAACCTGTAGGTGTTGTTGGGCTCGATGAAGATGGCCTCGGAGAGGTCCTTACCGACCTTGTTCCTGTCGATGTCGATCGCCGCCGAGAACTCGACGTCGCCCACGTGATAGCCGCCCAGGTTGACATGCATGAGACCGGGCACGAAGGCGTCCTCGGGAGCGTCCTTGTAGTACTGGACGCCCTGGACCAGCGACGATGCGCAGTTGCCGATGCCTATGATCGCGACACGTACCTTGTTCTTCGACATAAGTTGTCCGTCTCCCCGGGCACGGGGGCTACGCTAGGAGCGCGGCCGCCCTCCGCCCGCATAGAGAACATGGAGGATACGCTGGAGCGCCGTGAGGTGGGTGAGAACGACCAGGACCCACAACACGATCCGCATGACGCCGGAACCCAGGAGCGCCCCGACGATCAGCAGCACGACACGCTCGGGTCTCTCGGCTATTCCGACGGTGCAGCTCCTCCCGAGCCCCTCGGCCCGCGCCCGCGTGTAGCTCACGAGCAAAGAGCCCCAGAACGCCAGGAAGATCGCGATCGCCGTCGCGGTCTCAGGGGCGGTCGCGGACCGGAAGAGGTAGTAGTGAAGCGCCCCGAGGAGCACCACGGCCTCGGCATACCTGTCGACCGTCGAGTCGAGGAAGGCACCTTCGTCGCTCGTCCGGTTCGACAGGCGCGCTACCGCACCGTCGAGCATGTCGCAGACACCGGCCAGCACGAGCAGCACGCCCGCGACAGGGAACCTGCCGTGGGCGATGCTGAACCCCGCCAGACCGGACAACGCCAGTCCGGCCAGCGTCAGCCCCGCGGGCGTCACCCCGACGTCGGCCGCGAATCGAGCCACCGGATCGAGCACGGAACGGGCCCGTGCCTTGATGCCCTTCACAGCCATGGGAACTGAAGCCCCGGGTTCCTTCCGACGAGGTGTCTGCCGAACGGCGCAGTCTAGCACCGCCGCGAAAGAGGTGTCAAGCAGGCGGCCGCGGCCTAGGGACTCTGCTCGATGCGCTCGGCGCGCATGATCCCCAGAGTGAGCGTCCGGCCCCGGTCGATCGTCACCGGATTGAGATACTCCCAGACGACCGAGCCGGATGGGTCGATCTCGATGATCCGGCCGTTCTCCGACTCCGTGATGAGCGTGTTGCCGTTCGAGAGCCTCTGGACCGCTCCCGCTCCCCGTGAGAAGAAGCCCGGCTCGGTCCACTCCCAGAGGATCTCCCCGCTCGCGGGGTCGACCTCGATGACCCGCGACCGGTCGTCACCGAGTCCGAGGTTGTCGAAGAGCAGGATGCGGTCCGAGACGAAGTGCGCTTCGTGCTGCATCCGCCACGCTCCACGCAGGGCCCAGACGAGACCGCCCCCGTCGAGGTCGATGAGGGCTATCGTTCCGATGCTCCTGATCGACACCAGAGCCTCTCTCCGACCGTCCCGTTCGTAGACCTCGATCGAGTTCGTGTGGAGGATGTCCGGTCCCTCGGGCAGGGCGTCGTCGGAGACCCACGAGGCGTACCTGTCGGACGCACGGAACGCGTCAAGTATCGACACCGTCCCCAGACCCTTGCCATACTGGTCGAGGATCGCGATCTCGTCGTCGAGGATGTTACCGCCGTCGTGGATGCCGTCCCGCGTCACGGCCTCCCGCATGAGGACGTAGATCCTGCCTTCCGAGTCGACGTCGAGATCGTGGTGGGCGGTCCCCGAGGCGCGCCAGAGCCTCTCCGAGGTGTGGTCGATCTTCATGAGCCGCGCCGGGTCACACGTGATGACGAGGAGCGAACCGTCGTCCATCATCCTGACCCTGGCCCAGTACGACGAGCCGCGCAGGCTCCAGCGGTGAACGGTCCTGCCCTCCGAGTCGATGAGGAGCGCCTCCGGACCCGCCGAGGGCGTGTAGAGCGTCAGGCCTGAAGCCATTCGGTCCGGCTCGCGCACCAGCACGCCGGTCGTATCGACGGCGGGAACCGAGCCCGCCACGTAGCCCAGCGTGGCGATCCGATCGAGTTCCCGCTCCTCAGCCGGCGTTACGGCCAGCACCAGGGCCACAACCACGCTCAGGACGCTCACTCCGCCCCCCTCCGGACGCTCAGGCGCCGGGGCCGATGACGATGACGATCTCTCCCTTGAGCCGACGCCGGGAAACCTCATCCGCCAGTTCCGGGAGCGTACCGCGCAGGATCTCCTCGTGGACCTTCGTGAGCTCCCTCAGGACGGCCCCGCGCCGATCGCCCAGAACGTCGGCGAGGTCGGCGAGCGCCGCGGCGATCCTGTGCGGAGACTCATAGAGAACGAGGGTGGCGTGCACGGCGCCCAGCTCTTCGATGCGGCGTCTCCGTGCCCCCGATTTCCTGGGGAGAAAGCCCGCGAACAGGAACGGATGCGGCGGAAGCCCCGCCGCGGAGAGCGCCGCGACGACGGCCGACGGGCCCGGAACGGGAACCACGTCGAGGCCCTCCTCGACGGCCATCGAGACCAGGCGGTAACCCGGGTCGGAAATGAGGGGTGTCCCCGAGTCGGTGACGAGGGCGACGTCCTTCCCTTCGCGCAGACGCTCGACGATCCCGCGCGAGGCCCTCTCTTCGTTGTGGTCGTGGTAGGCCGTGAGCTTCGTATCGATGTCGTAGTGTGACAGGAGCTTCCGGGTGCGCCTCGTGTCCTCGCAGGCGATCGAGTCGACCGTGCCCAGGATGTCGAGCGCTCTCCGGGTCACGTCCCCGAGGTTGCCTATCGGAGTCGCCACCAGATAGAGCGTGCCCGTTCCAGGCCGATCCGCCATGTGCTCACCGCCTCCCGATCAGTCGGACGACGTCCGTACCGTGTCGATCACGCTGAGGCTCGGGACGCCTCCGGTCTCGCGGAGGCGGTAGACGAGTCCGACCGGCGCTTTCGATACGGGCGGCGGCGTTGCGAACCGGACGCCGCGCTCTCTCACGGCCTCGACGTCGTCGCGCCTGACCACTCGCGCGTAGAGCGCGGCCGGCCAGTGCCCGTGGCCGAACGGCTTCATGCGGTCCAGCTCGCCGGCCAGTTCGAGGGAGACGTCGCCGAGGTCCACGTACGCATCGAAGCGCCGCGGCGTCGGGGTCGGAGGGTGTTCCTCCACGTACCGTGCCAGCCCCTCGCGGAAGCGCTCAACCCGGTCGGCCGAGATGGTGAACCCGGCCGCGCGGGGATGCCCCCCGTACCCCTCGAAGAGCCCGTCCATCGACCGGAGCGCCGACACCAGGTCGAACCCCTCCGGTCCGCGGGCCTCGGCCATGAACCCCCCGGACGTGCGGGAGAGAACGAACGCGGGCCGACCCATCTCGTCGGCCAGTCGCGAGGTGACGTAGCCGAGAACCTCGACCGGCGCGTCGAGCTCCGTGACGACGACCCGCTCGTCGCCCGGGGAGTCGAGGGCCTTCGATGCTTCCCGCCAGGCCGTCTGCGCCTTCCGTCGCCACTCGTCACGTCGGGCCCCGAGTCGGGCGACCAGAATGAGCGCCCTGTCTCCGTCCCGCTCGAGCATGAGGTCGAGCGCGGGGTTGCCGCCCGAACCGTCGGAGACCCTGCCGAAGAGCGGCGCCACCGACTCCCGCACGTCGCCGACCTCGATCCTCTTCCCGCCGAGCCCCGCGTCATCGAGCATGGCCCGGATGGCCGGCCTCGCAGACGCGGCCATCGCATCGAGCCCCTCCGCAACGATCGAGCGGTTGTCCCCCGTCAGGGGGACCTTGTCCGCGATCGTACCGATCGTCGCCACGGCGAACGCCTCGTCGAGCCATCCGGGTCCGTACCACGGCGCCCCGGCCGGCAGGGGTGGAAACGTGCCGCCCAGCTCGTCCGTGAGAAGCTCCGCGAAGCGCAGCGCGACGCCGGCCCCGGCCATCAACCTGTAGGGGTAGGCGCCGTGCTCGAGCTTCGGGTTGACGATGGCGGCCGCCGGCGGGAGCGTCGGAGGGATCTCGTGATGGTCGGTGACGACGACGTCGATGCCGACCGACCGGGCGTACTCGATCTCACGGACATCGCTGACGCAGCTGTCGACCGTGACGATGAGCCTGACGCCCTCGGTCTTCAGTCCGTCGATCTCCGCCCGGTTCAGTCCGTGACCCTCGGTCCGGCGGTCGGGGATGTAGGTCAGCGCCTCGGCTCCGAGCTGCGCCAGCGCCTCCGTCACGATCGTCGTGGCCGTGACGCCGTCGGCGTCGTCGTGGCCGTGCACGCAGATGCGTTCCCTTCCGAGGAGCGCCCGCCGCACGCGTTCGACGGCGCGGTCGGCGTCCGGAAGGAGGTGAGGGTGAGGCAGTCTGTTCCTTCCCGGGTCGAGCATCGCCTCGGCCGCCTCGCCGGTCTCGATACCGCGGGAAGCGAGCACGCGGGCGAGGATCCCGGAGACCCCGGCCGCCCGGGCGACCCGCTCGACCGTGGCGGCGTCAGGCTCCTCGTGCTCCCAGATGTAGCGTTCTCCCTGATAGCGCATGGTCTCGACGCTCGGCCGGGCGGCGCGCCGCCCGGCCGATGTGTCGTTCTCCCCCTTCGTAGAGAGGTCAGGACTCGTTCGGTCTGAATCTCTTCATGAACGCCTCGACCAGATCGATCGGCACGGGGAAGATGATCGTCGAATTCTTCTCGGCCGAGATCTCGGTCAATGTCGACAGGAAACGGAGCTGCATCGAGGACGGCTCCTTGGCGAGGACCGTCGCGGCCTGAGAGAGCTTCTCTGAAGCCTGGAGCTCGCCCTCGGCGTGGATGATCTTTGCGCGGCGCTCGCGCTCGGCCTCGGCCTGGCGGGCGATGGCGCGCTGCATGCCCTCGGGCAGGTCGACGTGCTTGACCTCGACCGCCGAGACCTTGATGCCCCAGCTGTCGGTCTGCTTGTCGAGGATCGACTGCAGCTCCTGGTTGATCTTGTCCCGCTCGGACAATAGCTCGTCGAGCTCTACAGAACCGATCACGCTTCGAAGCGTCGTCTGCGAGAGCTGGGAGGTCGCGTAGTCGAAATCCTCGACCTCGATGATGGCGAGATTCGGCTCGAACACCCGGTAGTAGACGACCGCATTCACCTTGACGGAGACGTTGTCCCTCGTCACCACATCCTGCGGCGGGACGTCCATGGCGATGATCCGAAGCCCCACGCGGACGAGTCGGTCGATGAACGGGATAATGAGGATGAAGCCCGGGCCCCTGACGCCGGTGAACCGGCCGAGCCGGAAGACGACGCCGCGCTCGTACTCGCGAAGCACGTAGACCGACTTCGCGAGCAGGACGAGCACGACCAGTATGAGTATGACGGTTCCAACCATGCGCTACCTCCCTTGAGGATCCCGCTCGACCCTGAGCCTCATGCCGTCGACGCCGGTCACGACGATCCGTTCTCCTTCACCGATCGGCTCGTCGGCGACGGCGTTCCAGTACTCGCTGTGGACGAAGACCTTGCCCTCCGGGTCCAGTGCGCCGACCGTCCTTCCCCGCTCGCCGACGATCCCCTGTCGCCCCGTGGCGATCCTGCGGGACTGCGCGAGGAGACCCGCGGGGACCGCCAGAAGGAAGAAGAGTATGAGCAGCGCGACGGCCGGCAGCAGGGCGTTCCGATCGAGTCCCAGAAGCCTCAGGAGCACTCCCAGAAGCTCGACCATGCTGGACACCTCTCCCATGCGTCACCTCCCGGCGGACGCCCCGGCCGTCAGTTCGGCTGCTCGGGCAGGGCGCCGGCCCGCGTATACGTTCTGACCCCCATGGGGTCCCGCCCCTCGACGACGAGGCCCTCGCGCACGAGACGCTCGAGCAGACGGTCGAGAGCGTCCGGTCCGAGCGGAGTCGCACGGAGCAGCATATGGTAGGGCGTCTCGACCTCGACCAGGCCGAGGAGGAACGCGTCGTGGTCCTCGGGCTCGAGTGCTTCGAGCATCGGCGCCGTCCGCAGGTAGCGCTCGAAGGCCCTGGGATCCCTCTGAACGTTCATCATGGTCCGCGTGTGGCGATAGGGATCGCACCCGTCCATCTCGAAAAGCGCCCTCTGGAAGTCGGCCTGCGTCTGGCGCTTCCTGAGCATGGCCCGGACGACCTTCAGATCTCCGACGGACGTCCCGAGGAGTTCAAGGCCATCCTGCGCCATCTCCAGCATCTCTGTCAACAGTGAGACGACCTCGATCCCTCGTCCGTTCCGCTCGAACACGGCCTGAAGACCGTGCCGAGCGGCCCGCCAGCGGTTCACGAGGAACTCGCGATACTCGTCCGTGCCGACCTCGCGGTCGAGCCCGTGCTCCGCGACGTGGAACATCATGCCCGCGACGAACGCGGTGACCTCGCACATCAGGCGGACCGACCCTGTACAGTCTGCGACCCGGAGCTCGACGGTCGAGCCCCAGGCATGCTTCGCGTTGACGTCCGTACCCCAGATCCACTGCGACGTCTCGGGTCGGTAGACGCCCTGTGGGGTCGAGCAGCCCTCCGCGAACGACGCGACGCGGTAGCTCTTGTAGTCGCCCCAGCGCGACCGGTAGACGGCGCTGTTGACGCAGAGCGCGGCGAGAGGCGCAGTGTACGGGATCATCCCGTTCTGGATACCGATCGCCGCCCGCGTGCTCGACACGGTCCCCACGTGGACGTGCGCCCCGACGGGCTCCATCTGGAACGGCCTCGCTCCGAGCCGGAGCAGCCCCCACCCTCGGCGCTCGAGTTCCTCCGTGAGCACCTCGTCGAAGCGCTCGCTCTTCTTCAGGAGTTCACCGAAGCTCCGGACCGCGCCGATCCGGCTCTCCAGAAGCTCCAAATCGGTGCCGGTCTCCGCCCAGGACAGCTTCGAGCGCAGGTCGTCGCCCAGCTCGGTGACGTCCTTCTCGGACACGTTCTCACCCGACGGCCTGAGAACGGCCATCTCCCAGTCGTATCCGAGCGTCAGGGGTTCGAGCGCCCTTATCATGCGTCCTCCAGCGCCGCGCGGAGCACGTCGTCGGCGACGCGCACGCGGCATGCCAGCCGCCTCATGGCGTCCAGGTCCTCGAGCACGCCCGTATGCAGATGTCCGGCGTACGGGACCTCGACGGGGCGGAGCGTCAGCCGCCGCCGTCCGCCCGCCGTCAGAAGCGAGGCCCGGATCCGCTCGACACGTCGCGCCGTCCGGACGCTGACCGCAAGTCTTGTGCCCGTTCTGTCGCGGGAAAGAAGCAGCGCGCTCTTACCGGACGCGCACGAGGCATCGCCCGACAGAAAGGCCGCGCCCCACGGCCGCTCAGCATCCGCTCTGAGGCGGACCGTCCTGTGCCGCAGCACGACCTCCGGCCCCGGAAGGTCGTTCCGGATGCCCACGCAGAGCGCCCGGCGGGCGCTGAAAAGCACCATGAGAGGGCGCCCGAGCACCTCGTGACGGCTGATCAGGAAGCCTCCCCTCAGCCCGAAGCTCTCGTCCCTCCAGTCGCGCCATCGCCAGCGCCTGCCGTGAGGCGGCCTGACGTACCGGACGACCTTGACGCCGCCGGGGCCGGGGACGTCGAAGACGTTCCTCGACGCGGTTCCGGTGACCGCCGTCGAGAGCCTGATGCCGTACGAGATCGCCGTCCTGTCCTCGTCCGCGCTCTCCCGTCCGGCCTCGTCGTTCGACGTACCGTCATACCGGATGCGGACCTCGGTGATGACACCGGGGAGACCCGGCTCCGTCCACGCGCGCTTCCGGAGGCGAACGTGGGCGGGGCTCTTGAGCTTCGTTCCGTACACGGCCTCGCCGGCCCCGCCCTGCTCGCGTTCGAGGGCGGCGTTCCAGAGCTTCCCGGGCGAACCCGATTCGAAGATGAGGTCCTCGGCGCCCCCGAGGAGCACGTACTTCCCCGCCATGATGTGCTCGAAGGGCTGCGCGAAGCGGTCGACGCCGCCGCAGTCCCTGAGCGATGCGAGGCGCGCGCCGCGGTGGGGCTTGAGCACCGCCTCCACGAAGGCGTTCGAGAGACGGTCCTCCTCGAAGCCGTCTCTGTCGATGTCGCCGGTGTCGAGCCTCACCGCGTCGGCGCCCGACGGGAGCTCGGGAAGCGATGCCCTCCTTGGACACAGCGCCCTCGCGCTCTCCTTCCGGCTGAGCACGATCGTGTCGCCCCGGCGGATGCCCCATCGACCCGGCACCTCGCGCACGATGGTCATCTCCCTGCCCTTCACCCGGTCAGGAACGGCGAGGGCCTTCTCGACGGGCCCCTCGACCCTGACGCGGAGCGACAGCCGTCTCGCCGACAGCCCCGTGGACGTCGTCCGGCGCCCGGTCTCGGTCCGCCTGATGACGGTAGCGACCAGCTGCTGCATACTCGTCCTCCCGCCGGACGTGCGTCATCCGGCGAGCAAAGAGAAACGGGGAGAGAAGAGTCCAGGACTCTCCGCTCCCCGTTGAGTCGTGTACCCTGCTCGGGTCGTTCTACTTGACCGTGTCCTTCAGCGACTTACCGGCCTTGAACTTCGGCGCGAAGTGCTCCGGCACGTGCTTCGTCCTGTCGGTGCCGGGGATCCGCCAGTCGCGGGCGTTGCGCTTGTCGGCCTGGAAGGTGCCGAAGCCCGTGATCTGGACCTTGCCGCGGCTCTTGAGCTCCTCGGCGATGATCCCGTTGTCGACCGCGAAGATCGAGTCGACGACGTCCTTCGCTGCACGGTTCGAAAGCCCTGAACGCTGCGCGACCTTCTCGATGAGTTCCGCCTTGTTCATCCTGCAACCCCCTCTCAGGAACCAGTCTCACAAGCACCACATCCGCTCAAGCTGACGAAGTTGGGGACACGCTACAACACACCCCTCATTCTGTCAACAGGAATTCCCCTACTGGCTGGCGCTTCCGGCGCACCCCCCTGAGGAAGGCCCCATCGAACGGGCCTTTTCACAAGGCGGCACCGGCCGTGTTGGCCCCCCCTCGTGGGGTCGCGCGCTAAATCTGTAAGGACTTGTCCCATGGCCACTTAGAGGCGTATCTGGTCGACACTGGACCGGGGCCGAGACCCCGTCGAACCGCGGCGCGCAACGTGCGGCTTCGGTCGTCCGGCGGACGCGTGACACGGGAGGGCGGTCTCGAATGCAGAAGCCGCCCGCCCTGCGGGGGTCAGGCCGTGGGATGCCCTTCGTAGCGGAGAGAAGACCTCCGTACACCGCTCGAGCTGAGGGGTGACCGGCGGGGCCCCGGGGATCGATGTGGCGGCTAGCGGATTCCTCGTGAAAGGTAGCGCTCGCCGGACTCGGCCTGGAGCTCGGGAAGCGCCTTGACACTGATCCTGAAGTAGTACTGCCACTCGTCGTTGTAGTAGCGGCGCGTGAACTGGGCCTCCCAGCAGTGGAGGTCACGATAGATCGTGTACTCCTGGCTGGCGACCTCGCCGGCCTCGAGATCGTAGTGCAGCGAGTAGTTGAGCCGCCACTTCGGCGTCGGCGAGAAGGCCACGCTGCCGTCGACCCAGTACGATTCGCTGGCGGACGACGCTCCTCTCGAGTACCGGAAGGTCATCGAGGCGCTCCACGGCTTCAGCGTCGTGAGTCCCGATCTCGCGCGCTCCGCGATCTGCTGTCTCAGCTCGTCGACCGGGCTCGGAGACGCCATGTCCTGCACGCGGTCCTCCCACGTCCGGTCGGCCGCCGGTGCGCTCCCGTTCAGCGTGACCGTCGTCGTCAGACTGGAGTTCTGAATGGCCCAGCCGTCGTACGGGTCGTGGCGTCCCGACCACCGGAAGGAGAGCGCCCGGCCCGGGCGAAGCTCGAACCCCGATGACAGATCGGACCACCGTTCGTCGTCGCGACGGAAGTCGTAGCTGCTCCGGAACGACAGCCTCGCCAGATTGTCCAGCTTGCGGGTGTCGTCACCAGAGGAGAGCTTCACCTGAAGCCTGTTCACGAGCGAGAGGCTCAGGGACTTCCTCGCCCCCGGCGTGCCTCCGAACCCGCTGAAGGAGTAGAAGCGGTCGGTCCCGTCCTCTTCGAAGTACTGCGAAAACTCCGGGGTCCAGGAGAAGGAGGCCGACGGCTCCACGATGTGGCGCACCCCTCTGACGGGGCCGATCTCGGGCATGAAGGTCCCGTAGACCGTCGTGCCGGCCGAGACACCCGCGTCGTAGGTCACCCTCGTCGGGAACTCCCCGCCGTCGCGGCCCCGGTCGTAGACGTTCGCCCTGATGTTGAGCCGCGGGGTCAGGTTGACCCACCGGAACGCCTTGATGCTCGAACGCAGGGACATCGACACCCCCACGCCCTGGTGCACCTCCTCGTCGTCTCCCGAGGTGTCCCTGTCGTTGACGGCGAGCGCCCTCCAGCCGACGGATATCTCGGAGAGCAGTTTTCTGAACGCGCCGTCGTCCCTCTCCGCCGACAGAATGGGCTTCGACGAGAACGAGATGTCGGCCTTGGGCAGGAGCTCCGACACGCGGTCCTGGTCGAGCTCCTCCCTGCGGTCGAGCGTCACGCCGACCGAGACACCGCTCCACCGCCCCCGGAACCACAGCTGGGAGTGGAGGCTCCTGTTGACGCTCTCCTCGATCGTCTGGTTCGTGTCGGTGGCGTACGCGGCATCGCTCCGGAAGTCCCCGGAGGCGCCGGCCGTCCAGTGGCGGCCGAACTCCTGGCGGTGGGTGACCTTGAGGTCCCAGCGGCGCTTTCCGCCCGCCAGCTCGTCGGTGAACGACGACTCGACCGATCCGGACAGGGCATAGCGCACCTTGTAGCGCGCCTTGAGGTGACCGACCCATCTCGTCTGCTCGTAGTAGTCGGCCCAGGCGGAGACGTCGACGTAGTCGTTCGGGGCCCAGTAGTAGCCGAAGTTCCGCACGAACCGGCCCTTGTCCCCGGACAGGCCGACCTCGATGGTCGGAATGAGGAACCCCGAGTGCCTGTCCTTGCGGATGGGAAAGACATAGAACGGGAGTGCCAGCACCGGGATCTCACCGATGTAGAGGATGACGGGCCGCGCGACGACCTTGTCATCGAGGTAGATGCGCATCCGCGACGCGACCAGCCGATAGTGCGGGTGCTCGTCGGCGCACGTCGTGTAGACGCCGTCCCTGACGCTCAGTGAGCCGTCGGACTCGCGTACGATCCAGTCGCCGGCGTAGAGCCCCTCCTCGAATGTCGTGACGCCACCGACGACGGCGCCCGACTCGTCGCTCAGGTCGTAGCCGAGACGCGACCCCACGAGTCGCTCGCCCTCCTCAAGGAGGTCAGGACTCTCGCTCGCGATCATCAGTTCCTCTTCTGGGTCGAACTCGATCCGCCCGGCCCTGAGCTCGGTGCTCTTGTACTCGACCCGGGCTCCTTTCGTGAGGACGATCCTGTTCCTGGGAACGTAGTAGTCGATCGTCGTCGACGCGTAGGCCACCCGGTCGAAGGCCGTCGTGTCGCTCCCGGCCGTCTCTCCCCCATCCTCCGGGACGAAGACGTAGACGCCCTGGGCGTTCCCGCGGAAGGTCGCCCGGTTGATCCTGCCCTCGGAGAACCTGACGTCGATGGTCCGCGCCGACAGCGTGTTGCGCTCGCCGGAGAGCCCGACGGCGTGCTCGCTCTCGGCCCGACCGCGGACGAAGGTCCTGACCGGATCCCCGTTCGCGAAGTACATCGTCAGACTGTCGCCCGCGACGTAGCCGGACTCAAGGTCACCTCCGGGCTCGTCGGGTTCGATCGTGTAGTCGGCTCGCGCACCCCCCGTCACGTCGACGCGCTCGATCTCGCCGTCCGCCGTCGCGACGACCACGCGCCCGCCGCTCATCCGGTCGGTGTCCTGCTGCACCGACGGCGAGCCGTCGAGCACGATCCTCTCGTCCTCCCCGAAGAGTGTCGCCACCCCGGCCCGCGCCATGACGTCGCGCGTCTCGATCCGCGTGCTTCCGAAGGCCCTGATCGTCTCCGTCTCCGTGGCCATCTCGATGACGTCTCCACGAAGCACGGCATCGATCGCACCCTCATCGTCATAGGTCGTGAGGACTGGATCCCCGTACGATCGGGCCTCGCCGCGGGCGGCGTCGTAGACGAGCCGCTGCGCGGTGAGCTCGGCCTCGCCGTCGACGTCCTCGGCCACGACGTCCCCCGAGAAGACAGCGATCTCGTCCAGACGGTAGATGTCGATGCGGCGCGCGCGGGCGACGACCGATGTGTCGGCGTACGACGCATTCCCGGTCAGAACGGCCACGTCGTCGTCACGATAGTATCTGAGCGAGTCGCATGCGATCGAGGCGGGCCCGTCGGTTCCGCGCACGTTCCCCCTGATGACGGCGAGTCCGGTGTCCTCGTAGACCGTGCCTCGAGCGCCGGTGAGGACGGCGCCGCGACGCGTGATCGAGACGTTCCCGTAGAGTTCGACGACCCTTCCCTCGGGGCCCTCGCTTCCCTCGACCGTGTCGGCTGAGATGATGAAGCCGTCATCGCCCCCCGCCTGCTGCGGGGAGGTCGCTGACAGGGCGAGCGCAAGAAAGAGGATGGGGATCACGTTACCGCCTCGCGTCCTCGGAGAACCCCCGGCGCCGCGGCCTGCGTCCCACGTCCACGCCGGGCGTCAGGAACCGGCCAGCGAGGCGCGCGCCAGAAGAGCCGCGCCGACCACGCCGGCCGCGTTCCCCAGCTCGGCGAAGACGAGCCGCGGCAGCGGGGATGGACAGCCGGAGAGCCGGCGTTCGAGTTCCTCGCGGGCGGGGGTGAGAAGCGTTTGACCCGCGCCGGCGACGCCGCCGCCGATCACGACCACATCGGGATCGAGCGTCCTGACGAGGTTGGCCAGACCGACGCCCAGATAGCGGCCGGTCTCGGCGAGGGCGTCCAGTGCGACAGCATCGCCCGAAGACGCCGCGCGGCCGCCCTCGGCCGCGGTGAACTCGTCTCCGGCCTCGCCGAGCGAGCTCTGCCGCCCCGAGGCGATGAGCCTTCGGGCGCGGGCCGTCAGGGCACCGGCGCTGACGAGGTTCTCGAGGCAGCCCGACCCCCCGCAGGCGCAGGGCTCGCCGGAGACCTCGATCGTCGTGTGTCCGTACTCGGCCGCGAGTCCGTGGCTCCCACGGTAGAGACGACCGCCCAGGACGAATCCGGCGCCGAGTCCCGTACCCAGGGTCAGCATCACGGCGTTCCTCGCTCCGGCCGCGGCGCCGGCCGCGTACTCTCCGTACGCTGCCGCGTTGGCGTCGTTCTCGATAATGACGGGCATGTCGAGTCTGGAGCTCAGCATCGCGCCCAGTGGGACGTCGCGCCACAACGGGAGATTCGGAGAGCTCGTGACGATGCCGTGGTCATGGTCGACCAGACCGGCGCAGCCGCATCCCGCCACGGCGAGGGGGCCGGACGGACCGACGCGCTCGACGAGCGAGGAGACGACCGACACGCACTCCTCGGGCGCGCCGCCGCTCCAGCCGCTGCCCTCGAGTTCATCCGGACGGCCGTCGTCGTCGACGACGGCGACCCGGACGTTCGTTCCGCCTATGTCGATACCGAGCGTGTGAGGCAAGGGACCGCTCACTCCTCACCGTCGGCGACCAGCGAACGGCCGCTTTCGAGATCGAAGAAGTGAGCGCTGTCCATGTCGATGACCAGATCGAGGGTGGTGTTGACCGCCGGGGGCTCACGCACGTCGATCCGCGCGACCATGTCCTGACCGCCGAGCTTGAAGTAGAGGTAGATCTCGTTCCCCATGGGTTCGACGACATCGAGTTTCGCCGAGATTCGGGTGCTGTTCTCGAGCCTCGACTCCTCGGACGCGTCGAAGATGTCCTCCGGGCGGATGCCGAAGACGACCGCGCTCTCGGTGCCTCCGAGGCCCGCGGCACGTGCTTCCGGTACGTCCGCCTCGATGCCCTCCGAGACGAAGCGTACGCGGCCGTTCTCGCGCTCGAGCTTCCCCTCGATGAAGTTCATCGCGGGGCTCCCGATGAAGCCGGCGACGAAGCGGTTGACCGGCTTCTGGTAGATCTCGAGAGGACCCGCCACCTGCTGGGCCAGGCCGTCCTTCAGAACGACGATCCGGCTTCCCATCGTCATGGCTTCCGTCTGGTCGTGCGTGACGTAGATGATGGTGGCCTTGAGACGCTCGTGCAGCTTCGAGATCTCCGTCCGGGTCTGGACCCTGAGCTTCGCGTCGAGATTCGACAGCGGCTCGTCGAAGAGGAACACCTTCGGCTTCCGCACGATGGCGCGGCCGACCGCCACGCGCTGGCGCTGGCCGCCGGAGAGAGCCTTCGGCCTCCGGTCGAGAAGCTGCTCGATCCCGAGGATCTCTGCCGCCTCACGGACCCTCGCGTCGATCTCGTCCTTCGGGAGCTTCCTGAGCTTCAGCCCGAACGCCATGTTGTCGTAGACCGACATGTGAGGGTAGAGAGCGTAGTTCTGGAAGACCATGGCGATGTCGCGGTCCTTCGGGGGCACGTCGTTCACGATCCTATCGTCGATGGAGATCTCGCCCTCCGTGATCTCCTCGAGCCCTGCGATCATCCTCAGAAGCGTCGACTTGCCGCACCCCGATGGTCCGACAAGGACGACGAACTCCCGGTCCTGGACCTCGAGGCTCACGTTGTCGACCGCGACGACGTCGCCGTCGAAGACCTTCGTGACTCCCTTGAGGACGACGTTCGCCATTGCTTCCTCCCAGCCGTGCCTATGCGCCCAGCGTCTGACCGACGCCCAGACTCGTCATGACATCGCCAACAGTGTAGTGGGAACCCGTCACCAAGACAAGGTCACCCTCCCGGGCCTCGGAGATCGCCTGCTCGATGGCGGCGCCGGGCGAGGGAACCGCCCTCGCCTCGATGCCCACTTCGCGCGCGGCCTCAGCCAGCTCCTCCGCGTCCGCGGCGCGGTCCGCCGACGGCGCTGTCGCGATCACGAGGTCAACGTAGTCGACGAGAGCGGCAACGAAGCCCTTGATGTCCTTGTCGCCCATGATGCCCAGGACGACGATCATCCTCTCGTACTTGACGACCTCGCCGACCGAGACCATGAGTGCGTGGGCGCCGTCGGGGTTGTGCGCGACGTCGGCCACGATGGTCGGGCGTCGGTCGATGATCTGCATGCGGCCCAGACAGCTTCCCTCGAGAAGCCCTCTCCTGAGCGCGGGCTCGTTGAGTGTGACGATCCCCAGGCGGTCCAGCTCGTGCGCGGCCACGAGCGCGACACGCGCGTTCTCCAGCTGGAAGCCTCCCAGCATCGAGATCGAGAGCTCTTCGTAGCTCCGGTCTCCGTACGTGAAGTCGAACGAACTGCCGTTCGTCGACACCTGGATCCCGGAGAGCTTCGACGCGTCGCGGACATCGATGAACCGGGCCTTCCTGGCGGCCGCGACACCCCGGACCACGTCGAGGGCGTCGCCCTCGGCGCCGCAGACCACGGAGCCGCTCTGCCGGATGATCCCGGCCTTCTCTGCGGCGATGGCCGCCACGTCGCTCCCGAGGATGTCGGCGTGGTCGATCGCGACCCGCGTGATGACCGACAGAGCCGATTCGAGGGCGTTCGTCGCGTCGAGCCTCCCGCCGAGACCGACCTCCGCCACGACGATGTCGACCCCCTCTTCCGCAAAGTAGACGGCTGCCGCGGCGGTCGTTATCTCGAAGAACGTGGCCTCGATCTCGTCGGCGGCCGGTTTGAGACGCTCGACGATGTCGAGGACACGCTCGGGTGCGATGGCCCGGCCGTCGATCGACATCCGCTCAACGAAGCTCGTGACGTGCGGCGACATGTAGAGTCCCGTCCGGAGCCCGTGCTCGGTGAGGATGGATGCGATCAGGCAGGCCGTGGAGCCCTTCCCGTTGGTGCCTCCGACGTGGACGATGCGGAACTTCCGATGGGGCGAACCCACCGATGAGAGCAGCCGCTCGACGCGCTCAAGCCCCGGCTTCATGACGAAGCGATGCCGGGCGAAGAGCCAGTCGAGGCACGCCCGATACGAACTAAAGGCCCTGCCTTCTTGCCTGTCCAAGCGCGTCCTCCGTCCCGCTCCGCTCCTCCTCGAAGAACCTGAGGAGCCTCACGACGGCGTTCTTGAGTTCCTTCCTGTGAACGACCATGTCGACCATCCCGTGCTCCAGCAGGAACTCGGAACGCTGGAACCCCTCCGGCAGCTCGGCCCTGATGGTCTGCTGAATGACGCGCGGCCCGGCGAAGCCGATGAGCGCCCCGGGCTCGGCAATGATGACGTCGCCGAGCGACGCGAAGCTCGCCGTCACGCCCCCGGTCGTGGGGTGCGCCTGGATGGCGACGTGCAGCAACCCATCGTCGTGGAGACGTGCCAGCATGGCGCTCGTCTTGGCCATCTGCATGAGAGAGAGGATCCCCTCCTGCATTCTGGCGCCGCCCGTGCTCGACAGCGTGACGAGCGGAACCCGCTCCTCGATAGCCATTCGGGTGAGCCTGGCGAGCTTCTCACCCATCACTGAGCCCATGCTGCCGCCGAGAAAACGGAAGTCGAGGATCCCGAGCATCACGAGATGACCGTCCATGCGGCCGCTGCCGGTCATGACGGCCGAGCGCTGCCCGGTCTTCTGCCTGGCGGCTTCGAGCCTGTCCGTGTACTTCTTCGAGTCGACGAACCCCAGGGGGTCGACCGACTCGATGCCTGAGAGGAGTTCGACGAAGCTCCCGGTGTCGACCAGGATGTCCCGGTACTGCGGCGCAGAGATCCGGAAGTGGTACCCGCACGACGGGCAGGTCCACAGGTTCCGTTCGAGTTCCTTGTGGTAGATGATCTCGCCGCAGGCGTCGCACTTCCTCCAGAGGCCGTCGGGCACCTCCCGCTTGGCGGTCTCCTTGATGCCCGGTTTGCGGCGTCTCAGCCAGGATATGCCGTCCATCGTGGTCTCCTCCAGTCGCCGAGCGCTTCGCCCGCCTCGAGGTGGTGGCGCGTCCGCGCATCCATTATAGACGCTCGAGCACCCCGGATACGAGGGAAAGGAGCCGCTTCGCCCCCGTCCGTCCCGAGGCGAGCACCTCGTCGTGCGTCGTCTCCTCGGCCCGCCCCGGCAGCGGGATGTTCGTCACGAGCGCCACACCGAGGAGCTCAAGCCCCAGCCTGTGGGCCTCCGCGGCCTCCGTGACGGTCGACATGCCGATGCAGGACGCCCCGGTGCGCCTCGCGAACGCTATCTCCGCGGGCGTCTCGTATGAGGGACCCAGCACGCCGAGGTAGACACCGTCTCTGACCGGGACGCCCGCGTCGAACGCGGCGTCCCGGGCCAGCGCGCGCAGTCGCTTCGAGTAGGCGCCCGCCGCGCGGAACGTCTCGCCGGGAACCGCTCTGCCCCAGATGAGGCCTATCTGGTCCGCGATCAGCACCAGGTCGCCGACCGAGAAGCCTGTGTCGATGCCGCCTGACGCGTTCGTCAGGATGAGCGTCTCCACGCCGAGCTCCGCCAGAAGCCGAACCCCGAACGCGACCTCGTCGACGCCTCGCCCTTCGTAGTAGTGAACGCGGCCCGCGAGAGCGACGACCTCGCGCCCCGCGAGCGAGCCGCGGACGACCGCGCCGCGGTGTCCGCCGACGCTGGTGACCGGAGCGCCAGGGAGCTCCGCCAGCGGAAGCGACATCGGACCTGCGAGGCCGTCGACGAACGACGACAGCCCGGAGCCGAGCACGATGCCGGCCGCGGGCGCCTCGACACCGAAGCGCCTGAGCTCGGCCGCAGCCTCCCGAACGCGGGAGCGGCTCATCGCGCTCCCCCGCGCACCTCGAGCCCCATGACGATCGCGTCCTCCCCATCGTCCGAGTAGTATCTGCGGCGAACGCCGACCCGGCTGAACCCGAACGATGCGTAGAGTCGCTGGGCCCTGACGTTCGAGCGGCGCACCTCGAGAGCGGCCCAAGTGACCCCGCGCCCGGCGGCGTCGCCGAGTGCGTGCTCGACCATCCGTCTGGCGATCCCACGCCCCTGGTGTGCCGGGGCGACGGCCAGATTGCCGATGTGAAGCTCGTCCTCGACCACCCAGGAGACAAGATACCCGACGACTCGGCCCCGTTCCTCGGCCGTCCACGAGAACGAGGCGCCGGCGGCGAGCCCCTCCCGGAACGAGCTCAGGCTCCAAGGCGTCGAGAAGACCTTCTGCTCGATGGCCTCGACCGCCTCGAGGTCGGTGAACCGCATCGGGCGCACGGTCACCTCGCTCATCCGGAGTCCCTCGGGGGAACCGGCTTCACGGCCCCCACGCCACGAACATAGATCGGCTCGATGTCCGCGAGAGCGGTAGGCGGAGCCGTCTCAGCGAGACGTGCGAGCGCGCCCGGATCGGGTCTCACGGGCGCCTCCTCGACGATGACCGCGGAGGTTCCCAGCGCGTCGGCGACCGCGTCCCGGTAGGCCAGCGCGCCGCCGCCGACGCACGCGATCGCGCCGTCCACCTTCGGGAGCGCGCGTCCCAGCTCGCCCGGCGCACAGGCGATGTCGTCCGAGAGCCTCCGGCCGCCCTCGAAGAGCGCCGCGTAGACCTCGCCACGCCGCGCGTCGAGAAGCGGCGCGACCGTGCCGGCCAGGCCCGACGAGGCAGCCAGGGCCCTCAGCGTCGAGACCGCAACAACGTCCGGTCCGCCGGGCGCCGCCAGTCCCTTGGCGGTGGCCATGCCGACCCGGAGGCCCGTGAAGCGCCCCGGCCCCGACGAGACGGCCACGAGATCGAGATCACCGGGTCGCATGCCGGCGCCGGCGAGCACCTCGCGCACCACCTCGAGCAGTTCGAGGTCCCGTCCTCTCCCGGCCTCGACGCTCCGCTCGCTCACAAGCTCGTTGTCGACCACCAGGCCGACGCACTCGAGCTCTGTCGATGTTTCGATCGTCAGCGCCTTCATGTGTCTTCTCCCCCGACCGCCGCTTCGAGCAGCGACAGGAGCGCCGACGAGGACGGACCTGTCGCGCGGACATCGAACGACCGAACGGACTCCGAAACATGGCCGAGCCGAATGTCGAGTCGGTCGTCGGGCACCAGCGCGCCCGCCCTCTCGGCCCACTCGACGACGGTCACGCCGTCGCTCCAGAAGAGCTCACGGTAACCGAGCGACTCGACCGCCGCCTCGTCCGTCAACCGGTAGAGGTCGACGTGATGGACGGGAAGCCTGCCGGAGTACTCGTTGATGATCACGAAGGTCGGGCTGGACACAGGTTCGTCGCACTCGAGACCGAGCGCGAGTCCCTGCACGAAGACGGTCTTCCCGCTGCCGAGGTCGCCGATCAGGCCGATGAACGCACCCGGTTCGACGCGTTGACCCACACGACGGCCCAGCTCACGCGTCTCGTCCGGCGACGTCGTCCTGAACCTGAGCGCACCCTCTTCTGCTGGTGGTCCGGTCACGATCTCGGCTCCATGACGGCGCACGGCAGGATCATCTCCTCGAGCGAGATGCCGCCGTGCTGGAAGCTGCCCTTGTACTGCCGCTCGTAACGGTGGAACTCCGTCGGGTAGACGAAGTAGTAGTCCTCCTTGGCGATCGCGTACTGCTTGCTGGCGCCGTCGGCCGGGAGTTTGAACCTCGCCGGCTCCTTGATGAGGAACGTCTCCTTCTCGTCGCATCCGAGGTTGCTGCCGAACTTGTAGCGCAGGTTGGTCGAGGTGTCGCGGTTGCCGCGGATCAGCGCTGCCCTCCTGCCGAGCACCGCGCCGTGGTCGGTGGTCAGGACGACCGTCGCGCCCTGCCTGGCCATCTCCGCGATGATGTCGTAGAGCGCCGAGTGGTTGAACCATGACCGCACGAGGGAGCGGAACGCCGCCTCGTCCGGCGCGATCTCCTGGAGGATCTCCGACTCGGAACGCGAGTGCGAGAGGATGTCGACGAAGTTATAGACCAGCGAGACGAACCGCCGGTCGACGAACGAGGCCATCTGCCGTTTGACGTTCTCGGCCTCGTCCTTCTCGTAGATCTTCACGTACTTGTGCTCCGGCGAGAAGCGGAGTCCGTGGCGGTCGATCTGCAGGTCCATGAGCCTCCGCTCATGCCGGTTCTTGCTGAACTCGTCGCGCGCCGGGGTCGCCCAGAGATCCGGCACGTACTGCGTGATCTCGACCGGCCACAGGCCCGCGAAGAGCGAGTTCCTCGAGAACGGCGTGGCCGTCGGCAGGATCGAGTAGTAGTAGCTGTTCGTGATCGAGAAAAGTCCTTCGAGGTCGCTCTGGATGCTCAGCCAGTGATCGAGCCGCATGCAGTCCAGAACGACGAAGTAGACCTTCTTTCGCGCCTTGAGAAGCGGCGCCACGAAGCGTTCGAAGATGTCGACCGACAGCGTGGGACGGTCGATCTCGTCGTTGACCCAGGCCCCGTACTCCCCGGAGACGAAGCGCCCGAACTCCGCGTTGGCGGTCTGTCTGAGGTCTCCGTGCGTCTGCTGAAGTCCGGGATCGCGGTTCTTGTCGAGCTCGAGATCCCAGTGCACCAGACGCACGTAGAGCTGGATCCACTCCTCCCAGTTCATCGGCTCCATCAGTCGGCGCTGGAGCTCGTTGAACTCGGATGCGTAGCTCTGGGCGGTCTGGTCGCGCCGCATCTTTCGCCCGTCCAGGATGCGCTTGATCGCCAGAAGCACCTGCGTCGGCTTGACCGGCTTGATCAGGAAGTCGTCGATGCGCCGCCCGAGCGCATCGTTCATCAGTTCCTCTTCCTCACTCTTGGTCACCATGACGACGTGGAGTGCCGGGTCGATCTCCTTGATGAGCCCGAGCGTCTCCAGTCCGTCCATGCCGACCATCATCTCGTCCAGCAACACGATGTCGTACGGCTTCTCACGGATCATCTCGACAGCTTCCTCGCCGCCCGTCGCCGTGCCGACCTCGTATCCCTTTCCCTCAAGGAAGATGATGTGGGGCTTCAGGAGGTCGATCTCGTCGTCGACCCAGAGGATGCGCCTCACGGGACCGTTCATGTGTCCTCCCCTCCCATCACACCCCTCTGCGGCGTGCGCGCCGAAGCGGCCACGCTACGTCGCCGGAAGCGATATGACGAAGGTCGTCCCCTTGCCGGGCTCGGACCACCCGACGTAGAGCCGACCCTTGTGATACTCCTCGATGATGCGCCGCGCGAGGGCCAGTCCGAGGCCCCATCCCCGCCGTTTGGTGGAGTAGCCGGGCAGGAAGATCCGGCGGCGCTCAGACTGCGAGAGTCCCTTGCCGTTGTCGGTGAAGAGCAGGCGGACGCAGCCCTGCTTCGGATCGTACTCCGTCGAGATGACGATCCTGCCTCCCTCGGGCGGCAGGGCCTCGGTCGAGTTCTTGACCAGGTTCTCGACGACCCATTCCATCAGTTCGCGGTTGACGTCGACCGGCGGAACCTCGTGATAGAGCTCCTCGAGAGCGACGTCCTTGCCGAGCGCCCGGAGCCGCCGCCTGAGATAGTCGACCGCCTCTCTGAGGACGATGACGACGTCCTGACGTTTCGTCTTCGGGATCGAGCCGATCTGGTTGAACCTGAGCGATATCTTTTCGAGCCGCTCCAGGTCGCGCTGCATCTCGTCGGCCATGCCGCTCATCCGGCTGCAGGCCACGCAGTCCTCGTCAGCGCTGCTTCTGAGAAGCTCGACCCACCCCATCAGAGAGGAGATCGGCGTGCCCAGCTGGTGTGCGGTCTCCTTGGCCATGCCGACCCAGATCGACCTGAGCTCCGCGAGCTTCGCGTTCCGGAACCCCAGGAAACCCAGCGCAACGAGGATCCCGAAGGCCAGAAGCTCCAGGAGCGGGACGTACCGCATCTCGCGGATCATGCTCGACTCGCCGTAGTGAATGTAGCCGAGCACCGTGTCGTCGCCGAGATGCGTCATCGGAATCGGGGACTGCTTGCGGTCGAGCTCTCTCGTGAACGCCATGATCTCGCCCAGCGGTGTCTCGTCACCGGCCTGGGGATCGGCGTTGAGGTAGTCCTCGTGCGTGACGTCGTACGGGTCGATCTCCATCGGGAGCCCCTTCCACGTGATCGGGACTCCTCTGACGTCGGTGATGACGATCGGGAAGTTGATCGTCTCGATGAGCTCCGTGAAGATCACACGGAGTTCCTCGTTCTCCCTCGCAGCATAGGTCGCCGTGGCGCAGAGCCCGGCGATCGACCGGGAGAGGGTGGCCGCCTGAACCTCGAGCCGCCTGATGAGGCTGTTCGTATAGAGGAAGATGGCGATCGCGAGCACGGAGACGGCGACGAAGACGTAGGCGCGCATTCTCGGCGCGCCGATCGCGTCGGGATCCCGCCAGCTTCCTCGCGTACGGTTTGCCACCTTGCCCCCATTCAGGCGACCCTGAAACTCCCTACGACGTCAGTCTAGCACGGCCGCGACGGCAGTCAAGAAACCCGCCACGCGTCAGGAGCCCAGGCACGATTCGAGGACGGCGACCGTGCGACGCGCCCAGGCATCCCAGTTCAGGCGGGTCTCGTACTCTCCCCGGGCTCTTCTGCAGAGATCCTGATACTCCTGCGCGTCCCCGCAGACCGAACCAATCAGCGAGGCGTACTCGCGCGGACCGGCGTCGGGATCGAGCAGGAATCCGTTTCTGCCATCCAGTACGACATCGGGCACGCCACCCGTTCTGTTGGCGATCGACGGGAGCCCGTAGGCCGAGGCCTCGGCGAAGACGATTCCGGAACACTCCGCCCGCGTCGGAAGCAGGAGGAAGGTGGACGATGCGAACAGCTCGTCGAGCACCCGGACGTCCCTGGTCGAGGACTTGTCGAGTCTGCCCATGAGACGCACGCCGGGAACGTCGGGGTCGTCGGGTGGCGCACAACCGACGATGACGAGTTCGGCCGGTATGCCACGCTCCCTGAGCGCGCGAAGGGTCCCCAGCGCTATGTCCCCGCCCTTGCGGACCCAGTCGACGCCGATGAAGAGCAACCTGCAGACGTCGGTCGAATGACGCCGGGCGACCGCCGCATCGGGAATCGCGTCGAGGTTCGGACCGTAGGGGATCACGTGCACGCGTGACGGGTCGGCGCCGTAGTCCTCGACGACCGACCGAGCGCTCCACCGCGTCGGATGGACGACAGCGCACGATCGTTCGATGGCGCGTCGTTCGATCTCCTCACCTTGGGAGAGTGAGGCCCTGGTGAGAGAGGAGAACGCCGGGTAGTAGTCCACCATCAGCCGGAATGTCGCGTCGGAGAGGTAGACGATCGGCAGGTCCGTCTCGAGGTAGGCGACGGCCTCGCTCGCCGCCGGGGCCACGATGATGTCGTATCGTCCCTCACTGAGCCGGCGCCCGGCCGCTCTCGCGTAAGCCCGCGCGACGACGCGCGAGTGCGTGTGGTCGAAACGGCCCCTCGTCAGCCGGTTTCTCGCCCCCACGCACGCGCGTACGACCTCACGCGTCACCGATCGGAGAGGGCCGAGCGGCACAACCTCGCCGCACCGGCGGCGCAGCGAGTGCAGCATCGAGTACGGTGTGCCGGACCAGAAATCCCTCCGTCTGGGATCTCCGGTCGTCAGAAAGGCGATGCGCAATCCGGGCTCCTCCGGGCGGAGGACGGACGGCGGTCCACGGTCACGCGATCTCGTCCAGGCCGTCCATATAGGGGTGAAGCGCGTCCGGCACGGCGACAGTGCCTCGGTCGGTCTGGTAGTTCTCGAGGATGGCGATGATGGTCCTCGGGAGCGCGACGCCGGAGCCGTTAAGGGTGTGTGCGTACCGGGCCTTGCCGCCGTCCTCCGGGCGGTATCTGATCCCGGCCCGCCTCGCCTGGAAATCCTCAAAGTTCGAGCAGGACGATACCTCGAGCCAGCGGCCGATGCCGGCCGCCCAGACGTCGATATCGTAGCACTTCGCGGCGGCGAAGGAGAGGTCGCCCGTGCAGAGCACCTTGACTCGGTACGGAAGCTCCAGGCGCTGGAGGATCGTCTCGGCGTGGCCCGTCAGCGTCTCGAGCACATCGTACGACGACTCCGGCTCGACGACCTGGACGAGCTCGACCTTGTCGAACTGATGCACCCGGATGAGCCCGCGCGTGTCCTTCCCGTACGACCCCGCCTCGCGGCGGAAGCACGGCGTGTGCGCTGTGTAGCGGAGCGGCAGGGTTCCCGGCTCGAGGATCTCGTCCCGATGCAGGTTCGTCAGGGGCACCTCGGCCGTCGGGATCAGGAAGAGATCGTCCGTCTCCGCCAGGTACATGTCCTCCTCGAGCTTCGGGAGCTGACCGGTGCCGGTCATCGCCTGCCGGTCGGCCAGATACGGCGGCGAGACCTCCCGGTACCCGTGCTCCTTCGTGTGAACATCGAGCATGAACGAGATGAGCGCGCGGCTGAGGCGAGAGCCCAGACCCTTGAGCGCGACGAAGCCCGAACCGGCCACGCGGCTCCCGGCCGTGATATCGAGGATGTCGAGCGATTCCCCGACCTCCCAGTGGGGTGCCGGTTCACTGACAAGAGAACTGGGCTCACCCCACTCCCGGACGAGCACGTTGTCGTCTTCGTCCTTCCCGACCGGGACGGACTCATGAGGGATGTTGGGGACGGTCAGCTCGAGCGTCGCCAGCTCTTCGCGGAGTTCGGACATCTCACGGTCGAACTCCTTGATGCGCGCCGAGACCTCCCGCATGCGGGCGATCGTGTCCGACGCGTCCTCGCCCGCCTTCTTGAGCAGGGCGATGCGGTCGCTCTCCTCGTTCCGCTGCTGCTTGAGCTCGTCGGCCTCCACGATGAGGCCCCGGAGCTTCTCGTCGAGAGCGAGCAGCCGGTCGATGTCGGCGTTCTCACCCTTGTTCTCGACGGCGCGGCGCACATCGTCGGGATGAGCACGGACGTACTTCAGGTCCAGCATAGACTCCTCCACGGGCCGGAGCTCCCCTCGGGGGGAACCACCGGGCCGTTACCTCGACGCGACTTTTTCGCGGGTCTTCGTCTCTGAGGGCTCTCTCGTCTCGGCGTCGGCGGGTTCCTGCCGGTGTCCCGAGAGGAGCACCATCTCCTCGTCCGACAGCTCCCGCAGGATCCGAACGCTGCGGGCCACCTTGTCCGACCGCGCTGCGATGGGAACGCGGACGAGACGCATGCCGAGCAGCAGCATGCCGCCCCCGGCCGCCAGAGCCGCCAGGCCGAGGAGACCGGTGCGACCGCTGTGGGCGAGCGAGAGATAGACCGCCGTTCCCGTAAGGAGGGCGGATATGGTGTAGATCGTTCGAGCCGTCTGCCTGGCGCTCAGTCCGAGCCGCGCCAGCCGATGCGAGCTGTGGTCGGTGCCGCCCTGCGCGACGTCCCGGCCGTCGGTCAGCCGCGCGACCGTGACGAGCGTCGCATCGAAAATGGGGTAGCCGAGCATCAGGACGGGTATCAGGAGCGCGGTCGGGTCGGCCCCCGCATACGATACAGCCCTGAGGGACAGTCCACCAACGACATATCCGAGGAAGAGACTGCCGGCGTCCCCGAGGAAGATCGAGGCCGGGGAGAAGTTGTACCTGAGGAACCCGAGCGCCCCGCCGGCCACGGAGATGGCCGCGATCGCGGTATGGATGTGGCCGTGGCCGAGCGCCAGCGAGAAGATGCCGAACGAGGCGATCGACGCCAGACCGGACGTGATACCGTCCATGTTGTCCAGGAAGTTGAACGCGTTCATGAGCCCGACCATCCAGAGGAGGGCGAGCCCGAAGGCGAGCGGAAGCGGCAGCGGGATGCCGTCGATGCCGCCCGAGAGCAGCATGACGGTGGCGGCCGCGGCCTGGCCGGCCAATTTGACGCGGGGCCTCATGCCGTTGGCGTCGTCGGCCAGACCGAGCACCACGACGATCAGTCCGCCGGACATGAAGCCGACGATCCGTGCGCTGTAGGGAGAACGAATCAGCGCCAGCGCGCTCGCCGCGGCGGCGAGGCTCGCGATGGCGACGGCGAGACCGCCCATCAGCGGCGTGGGCCGCCGATGGGCCTTCGCCCGATTGGGGTAGTCCAGAAACCTGAGCCTGGTGGCGAGGGTGCGCACCGCCGGGGTGAGCGCCAAGACCGCCAGAAGCGACAGGCCGAACGCACAGATGAAGATCATGACAGTTTCCTGACAGATCCCTGCCAAACGTCGGAATCGGGATTATTCAGGACTCATTCGTAGCTGTCAAGCTCGTTCTGTACGCCCTCCCGTGTACGGCGGCCTCAGTTTACTTCTTAAAGTGCGCTACGATGCGTTCCAGGAGCTCCGAGAGCCCGATCTGCGGCTCGTATCCCACGGTCTCGCGGATCTTCGCGAGATCGGGAATGCGGCGCCGCATGTCCTCGAATCCCTCCTCGTACGCCTTCTCGTAGGGAATGTGCTCCACGACCGACTGGCTTCCCGTGAGCTCCTTGATCCTCTCGGCGAGCGCCTCGATCGTCGTCTCCTCGTCGCTCCCGATGTTGAAGACCTCGCCGTTCGCCGAGGGCTCGTCGACCAGGGCCAGGACGCCGCGAATCACATCGGACACGTCGCAGAAGCAGCGGGTCTGCTGTCCGTCCCCGTAGACCGTGATCGGATGGTCGAGCAGCGCCTGCTTGACGAAACGCGGGATGACCATGCCGTACTGACCGGTCTGGCGCGGTCCGCAGGTGTTGAAGCATCGCACGATGACCACCGGGAGCTGCTTCTCGCGATGGTATGCCAGCGCCAGGAACTCGTCGATCGCCTTCGAGGAGGAGTAGCCCCAGCGGGCGATCATCGTCGAGCCCAGGATCCGATCGTCGGTCTCGCTGCACGGCTGGGAGTCGGCCTTGCCGTAGATCTCCGAGGTCGAGAAGAGAACGACCTTCTTCTTCCCCTCGTTCGCCTTCTGAAGGACGATCTCGGTGCCCTGTATGTTCGTCTCGAGCGACTTCAACGGGTTCTCGATGATGTAGGCGACGCCGACGGCCGCCGCGAGATGGAAGACCACGTCGACCTTGGACGTCAGCTCGGCGACGATCTCCTCGTCGAGGATCGTGTCGATGACGTAGCTGAAGTCCGGGTTTCCCTCGAGGTGGGCGATGTTCTCAAAGCGGCCGGTCGAGAGGTCGTCGATGACCCACACGCGGTCGCCCCGGTCGAGGAGCGCCTCGACCAGATGCGAACCGATGAACCCAGCGCCGCCGGTGACGAGTGCTTTCATCCGTGTCTTCCCATGAAGTCGCGTCGTCAGCACGCTCGTACGACGGGCTGCGACAGATATTCTTCACCCCTCAGTTAGAAGACGGAGTATACAGCCCGCCGCACCGTCGAGCAAGCACCTTTCTCCCGGTCCCCTCCACGTGCAATCGTCATGCCCGGCTCGAGGCTCTTGACCGCGCCGCCGTCCTGCGCTAGCTTCGGGCGGTCGTCCGGCGGAGCCTCCGCCGACGCCGTCACGCTCAACCGGGAGACTATAGCGTTGCGTGTCCTCTTCATCGGACAGGATCTGCCCGGCAGGCGCAGAACAGGTGGTCAGATCGCCACGTTCTACCAGATCTCGCAGCTTGCCCGGGCGGGGCACGGCGTCACATTCCTGACGATCGTCCCGGACGGTACGGTGTCGCAGGACGCGGAGCTCGGCGGACTCGCCGACGTCATCGCCGTGCCCGAGCTGCCGAAGGTCTCGACCGCCGGCTATCTGAGGGGGCTCACCGACCCGCTCCCCGTCCCCATTCGACGCTACACATCGCGGCGCTTCCTCGCGAGGGTCGCGGAGGCGGCCGCGGAGCGCTACGACCTCATCTTCTTCAACAGCCTTCACAGCGCTCCGGCGCTCCCCGCCGCGGGCGCTGCCTCGGATGCGCCAGCCGTGCTCTTCGAACACAACGTCCAGTCGACCGTGATGAGGCTCTTCGCGGACTTCCAGGCGTCGTCCGCCGCCCGCCTCTACGCGACGCTGCAGTGGCGGCGCATGGAGCGATACGAGGCCTCCGTCCTGCCGCTCTTCGACCTGACGCTCACCTTCAGTGACGTCGACCGGCGAGCGTTGGAGGAGATGTCCGAGGAAGCCCGGGTCGAGGCCGTACCGCTCGCGATCGACGTCGGAGCCCTGCCGGAGCCGCCACACGCCGAGGAGAACGACGTTCTCTTCGTCGGCTCGTTCGGCTGGCGCCCAAACCAGGACAGCCTGCGTTGGTTCCTCGAAGAGATCCTCCCGGCCATTCGGGCGACACGACCCGGTACGACGGTGACCGTCGTCGGTTCCCCCGTGCCCCAGTGGGCGTCGCTTCTGGCCGGCGGCGACGGAAGGGTATCGTTCGTCGGCGACGTCGATGACGTGTTCGAACACTTCGCCCGGTCGCGCGTCCTGGTCGTTCCGCTGCGCATCGGAAGCGGCGTGAGGGTCAAGATCATCCAGGCGATGGCGATGGGCAAGGCGGTCGTCACGACGACGAAGGGCTGCGAGGGACTGCACGTCGAGCACGACAGAGAGGTGAGGATGGCCGACGATCCGAGGTCGTTCGCGAGGGAGGTGACCTCCGTCCTCGATGACGACGGCCTGAGAGAGCGGCTCGGAGCGGCGGCGAGGAAACTCGCGTTCGCCGAGCACGATGCGACGTCGGACGACTCCCCGCTCGTGAAGGCCTGCGAGCGTCTTGCTCGAGGGCGCGGCCGCTCCTCATAGGCCGGCCGAGACCTCCTCGAGTCGTTCCAGAGCCCTGTCCCAGGTGAAGCGTTCCCTGACGAACGCGCGTCCCCGCTCCGCGATCCCTCCCGCGAGTTCCCTCTTCGACAGCAGGTCCACGATGCCGTCGGCGAAGGCCCGCGCCCCGTCCCGGACAAGAAGTTCGGAATCGGGCCGGGCGCCGAGACCGGCGTTCGCGATCGATGTTGTGACAACGGGGAGGCCCGCAGCCATCGCCTCGAGGATCTTGTTCTGAACGCCCGCCGCGAACCGCATCGGGGCGGCGAAAACACCGGCCCCACCGTAGACGTCCTTCAGCGCCGGCACAAAGCCCCTGCGGCGCCAGACGACACCCCGTTCGGGCAGAACGACCTCGTCGGAGGCCGCGCCGGCCAGCACGAACTCGACGCCGGGGACCTCGGCGGCCACCGCCGGCGCGATCTCTCCGGCCAGCCAGGCCGCGGCGTCCACGTTGTGGGGCACACGGAAGTTCCCGACGAACAGGACGGAGACCGGTCGCTCGGCGGGAATCCCGAGCGCGAAGAGCGAGTCGTCGACGCCGTTGGGAACGACGGTGACGTTCGACGTCGGCGCCGCGCTTCGGATGATGTCGGCGTCCGCTCCCGAGATCGTCCACACGTCGTCGAAGCGCGGCGAGATGGCCGCCTCGTAGCTTCGCACCCTGCGATGCTCGATCGTGTAGACCGCCCGCGAGAGCGGTCGTCTCCTCGGAAGGGACAGCTCGATCTCGCGCGAGATAGCGTCGGTCAGGTCGAGGATGGTGGCCGGGCGTCCGGCCCGCGCATGAACGTCGCCGAGGGCACCGAGCGCGAACGGCGCCATCCGGAAGAGGTGCACGTAGAGCGCGTCGCAACCGTCCCGAAGTGCGCTTCGCACGAGCTCCGACATCTCTCCTGACGAGTAGTAGCAAGCCTGAAGCGGCAGTCTACGCAGAAGGCCCGCGCCCGCGTTGAGCACCGAGCGGAACGACGGGAGATGAACCGTCTCGACGTCGCACCACTGCCGGAGTATCTCCTCCCCTTCCCCGGGTTCGCCGCCGTCGACGAAGGAGATGAGCTTCACGTCGTGGCGCGCGGCGAACGCCCTCAGCAGATTGTGCGTTCTGACCTTGTCGCCGCGGTCCGGGGGGAACGGGAGTCGCGATGTGAGAAAGAGGACCCTCACGACGCCTCCGCCGGGCCGTCCGCGGACCGATGCTCCCGCGGACCGCCTTCAGGCACAGCGGATGCAGCAGCCCGGTCGCCCTGCGCTCTTGGAGCCGGTTCGGCCGACTCGCTCCCGCTCCGTCCCACGATGGCCTCGGCCATTCCGAACATCAGCGCGATGACGAGGACCGACGTCTTCGCGTAGAACTGCGGCGACGTGATCGAGAGCGGCAGGAACACGATCAGCAGGCTGAGACTGCCCAGCATCAGGGTCCGCTCGAACGTCGATCCGGATCGGCGGGCCGCCGCTCTGACGCGGAGAACACCTCTCACGTAGAAGGCGAGGAACGCGACAAGCCCGGCGATGCCGAGCTTGAAGATCAGGAAGAGATAGGCGTTGTGGCTGTACGTGCTCGTGATCAGCTGAGACTCGATCGGCGACATGTAGGAGAGCGTCGCCCCGAGACCGTGACCGATGATCGGGTTCTCGGCGATGAGTTCCAGCTGGGCCGACGACTCGGCCAGCCGCTCCTGGATCGAGAGCGCCGCCAGCGGCGAGGCGATCGAGGAGAACCGCTCAGTGAGGCTCTCGATCACGCCGGCGAAGCGCCACCCGAACGCCATGTAGCCCGCGATGAGCGCGCCGACAGTGGTTGTGACGGCCAGGCCGACGACCCGGCGCGCGGCCGGCCTCGAGACCAGCAGGAGGATCAGAATCGCGAGCCCTGAAGCGGCCCAGAACCCGCGCGAGAGCGAGACAGCCAGCGGGACGAGCGAGATGAGGACAACGCACAGGGACGCGATCATCGCCCTCGAGGACCTCGTCCTCAGGAAGACCGCGAGCGCGATGACGAGCGTCGTCATCGGGAGCACCTCGTGAGAGGGAGCGCGCTGCCACTGCATCTGCCATAGGTGCTTCGCTGCTTCCAGCATGGACCGGTATGTCATGAAGGCATCGATCCCGTAGTAGAGAACGACGGCGAGGAAGCAGGTGACGAGGACCGCGGCCCGCTTCCGGGAACGCGCGACCGTCGCCACGGGAAATATCAGGAGGAACGTCGAGAACCGAACCAGGTCCCTGAACCACCAGAGGGGACTGTATCCGTTGACCAGCGAGGGGATGATGGAGACAGCACAGACAACGAAGAACGCGAGGAGCGGAACCGTCAGGGGGCTCGATCGGAGCCGCCGAAACTCCGACGAGAGCCCGTGCCGGAGCAGCCAACCACCGAACGTCGCGGCGAAAAGCGCTGCGTAGGCGAGCTCGTCGATGCCGATCTCGCTGGAACCCTGCAGGATGCGTATCTGGAACAGCAGGATCGCGATAAGTCCCGCGAACGTGTTCGCGAGCGAGAGACAGAGCACGATCGCGAAGACGATGCCTCCGATCAGGAGCACCGGCTCGCGCGAGCCCCAGACCGCCAGGAGCACTTGCAGAACGACCGCCACGCCGAAGACGAAGGGCAGGGCCCTTCGTCGCGTCGAGGCTCGGTCGCTGTCGCGGAAGGTCATGCCAGTCAAGGGGACTCCCGCTCTCGATACGGTCGCGGCCCCGTCCTCGGAGACAACAAGTGGCCGGCTTCGTCAGTCTGGGATAAGGGAAGAACCGGCGGCGCCGGACACATCAGGTCCCGCGCCCGCCGCCCGGTGTGAGTCGGCGAAGATCCGACCGCAGCATGCGCACGACGGCATCGATGTTCCGGCGGTGTGGTTCGTCGGGGTCCGACGACTCGTAGTACTCGATGCCCAGAGCCGCAACCACGCCGGCGAGAAGGCCGATCATCGCACCGATGACCACCATCACCTTGCGCTTCGGACGGACCCTGAGCTCCGGCGGTTCCGGCTCGTCGAGGATCTGGACGGTTGGCGTGTCGCGCGCCTCCTGTATCCGCGCGGACTCATACTCCTGCAGAAGGTACAGGTAGACCTGCCCGAGGGCCTCGGTCGTTCTCATGAGGCGGGCGTATCGTACCGCCAGGTCCGGCAGCTCGGTCAGCGGCGTGCCGAGCGGACCGCCGGAACCCGGCTCGTCTCCCCCCGCCGTCAGCTTCCGGATCTGGGAGCGATACTCCTCGATCTCGGCCCGGAGCCTCCGGACCTCCGGGTGCGACTCGCTCGCGTAGGCGCGGATCACCCCGAGCTGGATCTGGGCCATTGTCAGCTTCGCCTCGACCTCGGCCATCGTGCTGATCATCGCTCGCGCCTGCTCGGAGATCTCAAAGGTGGCGTTCCTCGACTGGAATGCCGTCAGGGAATCCTCTGCCGCCCGGAGACGCGAATCGGTCTCCTCCAGACGCTCCTCGACGAACTCCCTGATCCGCCTCCCGGTCGTCGCCCGCGTCGCCGCGTTGTACTCCTCGAGAGCCGTCAGATGAGAACGCGCCATCGCGGCCGCCCGCAGGGGATCGCGGGCCTCAACGATCAGAACGACAGTTCCGTTCTCGTCAATGAGAATGTCACGGTGCTCTCGGAGTGCCGCGACGGCCGCGTCCATCGTCTCCGCTCCATAGACTTCCGTCAGCTCGTTCGCACGAACCACCTGTTCGGCCACGCGACGGCTCTTCAGGATCGAGACCGTACCCTGCGCGGGTGTGCTGGCACCGGTCAGCTGGAAGAGCGGGAAGTTGCTCTGGACATAGCTCATGAGACCCGAATCGAGCCCCATGGTCTCGTCGGGCAGAAGCGAAGCCCTCGATTCGTACCACTTCGGGACGAGCAGGGAGATGATCGCCGTGATGACCGCGACCACCAGGACGTTGAGACAGACCATCCTGCGGCGCTTCACGATGACGTAGAGATAGTCTGTCAGCGACTTCTCTCTGTCGGAATGGAGATCGATGTCCGGTTGTGCCATCAGTTTCCGTCCTGCACGCTGTCGATCACCAGATAGATGGTGGCCAGCTGGCCGAGGATGCCGAGGACATCCTTCAACGTCTCCACGAACTCCGTTTCGATCTCGGGCGGTACCCAGATGACGTCGCCGGGCCCGATCTCGACCGACACGGTGGCGCGCTCGCGCTGTCCCGTCTCTCCGCGGACGATCTTCGCAAGCCCCCGGTCGGCGAAGTTCGTGAAGCCCCCGGCGGCCCTGATGTAGTCCCGGTAGTGGTGGTCGGGATCGTAGTCGACCAGGCCGGGCCGGGAGACCGCGCCCGCAACCTCGACCGCGTCGACGCGGCGCGGCACATCGATGAAGTCCCCCCCTCGCAGGAGGACATCGTCCGCCCCCTCGCCTACCACGAAGACGTTACGGAAGTCGATCGAGAGCGCACCCCGTCGCGAGACCACGCCGTGCCGCAGGAACTCGTAGTCCGTGTGCCCCAGCGAGGCAGGATCGCTCTCCGAAAGGAACTCGATGCTCCGCTCGACGGCCGTTTCCCTGGCGACCGCGCTCCGCCTGAGGACGGCCGCCCTGCTGAGGTCCGCCCTTTCCGTGAAGCCCCCGGCTCTCTCGATCAGGTCGCTCAGACGGTCGGTCCCCTCCCGGATCGAATAGACCCCGGGGTACTCGACCTCACCGATGACCTCGACGTGAGCCTCGCGGTGCCAGCCCTCGATCCACCGCGCGAAGAGCCGGTCGCCGTTCCGGAGCGGCACTGCGCTCCGGTCGAGCTCCGTGAGGTCCAGAGAGAAGGACTGGTACTCGGTGGGATCGTCCTCATCAAAACGCACGAGCTCGATGTGAAGCGTATCCGCGCCGGGAGCGAAGCCGCCGGCGATCGCCAGCAGGGTGCTGACGTCGTCTCCTGCAACAAGTTCATAGTCGCCGGGAGCGTTGACCGCTCCGAGCACCTCGACCCACGACGCGCGATGGGGGATATGGATCACGGCCCCGGCGGCGACGAGCGGGTTCATCTCGAGCTCCCCGAGCGCCCCGAAGCGGACCAGGTCGGCCCGCTGCGAACGGCCGTCCGGCCCCTTGACCTCGATTCGTCGCATGGAGGCCGTCTCGAGCGGCCCGAGCGCCGAATCGATCGCCGCCGAGACGCGGGCTGTGGCCGGAAGCCGGAGCATCCCCGGGTTCTCGACCGCGCCGGTCACGTGGACGATCACCTGGCGCGCACCGACCAGCGTCAGGGTGATCCGAGCGTCGTGGTAGTAATCGCTCAGGACGTCCCGCACGACGGCCTCGGCATCCTGGATGGAGGCTCCGGCGACCACGACGGTCTCCCCGACGGGAAGCGTCAGTGCGCCCGTCGGCGTGACGGTCAGTGTGTGGAGCTCGGTGACATCACCGAGGACGGAGAGCAGGAAGCGGTCTCCGGGCCCGACGACATACCGGTCCCGGGCGACCGGGGCGTCGACCGCCACGGCGGGGACCGAGGAGAGAGACCGCTCGCTCCGCGGCGCGTCGGCCTCGTCCATCGCACCTGGAGAGAGACCGAGGACGGCGGTCGCGAGACCGATCAGCAACGCATGAGGCAACAAGGCATCGCCTCCCTTACCGCGGCATCGAGCCGGGCGTTCGGGGTGCCTGGCAAACCCCGGTGAGGCTACCATGGTGACCCGCCGCGGTCAAAGGCTTTCCGGCGCCGAGGGACGCCCCAAGTGCAGCACCACTGGAGGGTTGTCATCGCCGGACCAGCCGCTACAATGACCTGGTCCGCCGTGCGTCGCCCGGACGCGGGCAGGGAGCATCGGGGGGTGAAGCGTTGAACGACAGCGTGCTCTTGGTCGTGCTCGACAGCCTGCGCGCCGACCATACACCGTGGCATCGGTACGACCGCGACACGGCCCCTTCGCTCGGCCGTCTGGCGGAGCGATCGACCGTCTACTCGTGCGCCTTCGCCGCGGGGCCGTCCACGATATCGTGCATGAAGGGTCTCCTGAGTTCGACTTACCCGCTCGAGCGGCCGGACCCGGATTCGCTGTCGGGTCTCCGGCGTTCGGTCCCGGACACGTTCAGGAGCGCCGGAGCGCGGACCCTCGCCGTCGTCTCCAACCCGCTCCTCTCACCCGGCGCCGGCTGGGACCGCGGCTTCGACGACTTCGTCGGCGAGTCGGATCTTGCCGGGGACGGACCGTCGCCCTCCCGTCTGCGGAGAGCGGCCGCCGCCGTCAGGGGGCTCCCCGCCCTCTCGCGCGCGGCTCTCAGGTGGCAACGCGCGAGGCAGCTTCGAAGCGGGATCCCGCCGTACCCGACCGCCGGCTCGGTCGTGGATCGCGCCCTGAGCTGGATCAGGGAGAACGGCGACGCTCCCTTCTTCGCGTGGCTCCACATCGCGGAGCCCCATTCACCCTACGTTCCGATACCGAAGCACAGGGAGTGTTTCCTCCGACGGCGGGTGTCCGTGCGCAGACTCGCGCGCGTCATGGCCGACGTCGAGACGCGGCAGGCGAGCCTCTCGAAGGAGGACGTCGAACTGCTCATCGACCTCTACGACGCGCACATCCGCACCGCCGACGACCAGCTCGGCCGCCTCCTCGACGGCCTGGAGGAGCTGGGACTGCTGGACAGGCTGACGATCGTCGTGACGGCCGACCACGGCGAAGAGTTCCGGGAGCACGGTGAGATCGGTCACGGACACATGGGCGCGACACCGAAGCTCTACGACGAGATCATCCACGTGCCGCTTCTGATCAAGCTGCCGGGTTCCGGGCGGCCCGAGGTGAAGGACGGGCTCGTGTCGCACCTCGACATCGGTCCGACGCTGCTCGAGGTGGCCGGCCTCCCGCCGGAGGGCATGCGGGGCCGCTCGCTCCTGAGTTCAGCGGAGGGTGACGTCGATGCCGCCGACGCTGCGGCATGGAGCGAGTTCGAATGGGAGGAGAAGTGGGTGATCTCCCGGAGGACCGCGACGGAGAAGTTCATCTACGACGAGCGCACGGGTAGTGAGCGGTATGACCTTTCACGAGACCCGCTCGAGCGCCACAACGAGCGCCCGGGCCCTGATGTGCCGGAAGATGTTCGGGAGCACATCGAACTCTTACGGTCCAGCCGCGGCGGCGATGAACAGGATGATGTGGAGCAGGACCGCAGAACGCTCGAGAAACTGAAGGACCTGGGTTACGCGTAAAGGGATGACCGGCGACCGGTCAGGGTCGGTCGTCGTCCGGAAGGCACTCCGACATGACTCCGTCCGTCATCTCCTGCGGCACGTCGAGCCCCAGGGATCGGAGAATCGTCGGCGCGATCTGCGTGATGCGGGCCCGGGTGCGCACGCCATTCGCGACTCCCGGACCGTGCGCCACGAGGATCCCCTCGGGCCGGTGGGAGCCGGTATGCCGCGTCGAGAGGGGCCTGCGCTCGATCAGAGGACCGTCGAGCTCTTCTTTGAGAATCACCCCGGACCACCCCTCGACCGAGACGATGATGTCGGGCATGCGTCTGCCGTTTGAGACGGGCTGTCCACGTCGTACGCGGGAGTCGATCTCGACCCCGTTCTCACGTCCCCACTCCGACAGCTCCCGCGCGATCCGCTCGGCACGTTCGGGTTCGTCCGCGGCCCCCCGCACGTAGATCCCGCCGAACGGCACGGTATGCCCAGGATCGAACGCCGTGCTTTCCTCGAGGTCGATGCGATGCGACGCCGACGTCCACGCGGGGCGTGCGGCCCGCCGACCTCGATCGTAGAGCGCGGGCGCCAGCCGGTGCACGCCGACGGCCCGCGCCACGGCGCGGACAGCCCTGGCCGACCGCTCGGCCACCGTCGAGCCGCGCCCTTCCCCCCGCCTCGTGAGATATCCCCACTGCTCGAGCCACGCGTTCAGCCTGAACACCAGGTCGTTCGAGCCGAACCCGTGGTCGGAGACGACGAGCACGGTCGTTCCATCGCCGGCCGCCTCGATGAGCCCGGCGATCGCGCGGTCGACCCGGGTCCAGAAGGCGTCGTGCCGGCGGAGGGTGTCGGATTCGGCGCCGTCCGATCCGCCGGCGATCGCGGACCACGTTCTGTGCTGCAGCCAGTCGGTCGCGGAGAAGACGACCCACAGGAGCGACCAGTCGTCCTTCCGGGCGAAGTGGGTCGCGACCCGGTCGTGGCCCTCGAAGGCGGTCTCGAGATCGTCGAAGAAGAGGTCGAGGTCGTCGTACCTGGGTTTGTGATAGGGCACGACGGGGTGATAGCGTCCTCCGGCCACGCGCTCGATCTCCTGCTTCAGCTCGCGCGGCCAGGCGTACTCATCGTCCGCGGTGGCCCCGACGCCCGTCGTGGCGAACCCGTTCACGGGGCACGGTGGCCAGAGAAGCGGGAAGTTGAGAAGGCCGACGCGCAAACCGACCCGGCCGAGCACGTCCCAGACGGCCCGTCCACAGAGAATGCTCGAACCGACGCCGCGCATCCTCCCCTGACGTGGATCGAAGTACAGGAAATCGCTGACGCCGAGTTCCCCGGGCGGAAGCCCGGTCGCCATGCTGAACCATGCGGGGATCGTCGTGGGCGGAACGGTGCTCTCGAGGGGCCCGCGCACCCCGTCACGCATCAGCCTCTCGAGCGTCGGCACCGCGCCGCCGTCCGCGAGACGGTCGATCACATCGAAGCAGGCCCCGTCCAGTCCTATGACGAGGACACGTTTCATCTTCGTCTCCCGTTCCCGCGCGCGCGGTCCACGAGTCGTCTCGCGACCGCGCGGTCGGTGTCATCGAGCACACCCGTCACGCGGACGACGAGCGCATACACGGCGACGGCGATCGCGAGGTGCGCGGCCAGCCAGAACCCTCCGGTCCCGGGCAGCAGCGTTCTGGCACCCAGTCCCGCAGCCACGACCGCCACCATCGCCGCCGCGATCCCGAGGTGCCGCCGGGTGTAGGGCTGAAACCCGTGAAGCACGCGTATCTCGATGACCCCGGCGAGGCCCCCGATCGTGGTAGCGGAGGTCGCCCCGATCGCGGCCCCCAGGAGACCCATCCGTGGAACAAGAACCAGGTCGACGCCGACGTTCACCGCCAGCATGAGAACCGCGTTCATGAGCGAGAGCTTCGTGTTGCCGAAGGCCTCCAGCGTCATACCCTCTGGTCCGAACGACGTGTTGGCCAGGCGCCCGGCGACCAGGACCCCGAGGACAGCCGGCGCACCAGCGTAGGCGACGGGGAAGACGAGGGCGACGATCTCGCGACCGTAGAGAACGAGCAGCAGGAAGCCGAGCGCGTTGACGAGCATGATCCAACGAGCTACGCGACGGTAGAGCGAGAGCGCGTCGCGGGTGCCGCCCCCGGCGATCAGCTCACAGAGCACCGGCTTGTAGATGCGGGCGAACGCCATCATGACGAGCAGCAGCGGGGCGCACATCTGGATGTAGATGCGGTAGATGCCCACGTCGGCCGGTGGGCCGTAGCGCCCCAGGAAGAGGACATCGATCTGGCCCTGGAGCATGACGACGACGCCGGTCAGACCGAGCGGCCACGAGTAGGCGACGATCTCACGAATGTCTATCCGTTCGCGAGGACCGGAGCCGATGGCGGGCAGGAGCCGCCGCGTGACGAACCATACGGCCAGGAGCGCCACGAAGGCCAGCGCGGCGACGTAGGCCCACAGCCAGCCCATGTAGCCGAGGCCGAGCGCGAGAACGACGAGGCCGAGCGCGATCTTCGAGAGCGGCGTCGCCAGGTGCTGCAGATAGACCTCGTAGCGCATCTCCTTGAGACCGGCGAAGGCGAACGAGACGAGGCGCACGACGACGATGAGCGGCAGCGTCAATGCCATGAGCGCCAGGGTCGCGTCGAGAAGCGGGTTCCGGAAGACCGAGCCCGCGAGCCAGGGCGACAGGAGCCAGAGCACGAGCGCGGCCAGCACGGCGACCGCGATCGATATGATCGCAATGAACCTGACGAGTGTCCGGACCCTCCCCGGTTCGTTTCTAGCCCTGTAGAGCGGAATGTAGCGATCGAGCGCGCGGGGACTGCCGAAGAGCACGAGGATGGCCGCGAGCCACACGACCGACTGGGCGAGGACGAACGTGCCGAAGGCGTCGGTATCGAGCCAGCGCGTCAGAACCATCAGCAGGACGTAGTTCAGGACCGTGCCGAAAAGCAGGCCCGTGAGTCCGATGCCCGACTCCTTGACGACCTTGAGCGTGTTCTCGTGGTTCTCCTGCACCCGCTCTCCTCCGCTTGGGAAGGCGGCTGTCGTCGTGTATCATGCCGGAGACACGGCGGCCGCGCCTCCGTGGATTCTATCGGAATGAAGACGCCATTGCCACCTGACTGAAGGCTGAAGGAGTCCGGCGTGACGACTGAGAGAGGATTGGCGTCGGCGGTGGTCGTTCACTACGGCCGGCGTGAGATCCTCACGAGACTGCTCGAGACGCTCGCCGCGCACCCGGACGCCCGGCTCCTGCGCGAGCTCATCGTGGTCGACAACACTCGAGAGCTCTCAGCGGCCGCGCTCGCAGCGCACGCCTCCTCGATGGGAGATGTCGACCTCGTGCTCGAGACGGGTCGCTCTCCCTCCTACTCGTCGGCGGTCAACGCCGGCGTTTCCCGCGCGACGACCGGCGTGCTCATCGTCATGAACAACGACCTCGAGTGGACATCCGACGGCTCGCTCGCTCCGCTGCTCAAGACGCTCGAGACTCCGGACGTCGGTGTCGCGGGGCCGGCCCTCGTCTACCCGAACGGCGGGTGGCAGCGGGCGTCGGGCCGCGTTCCGTCGGCCCTCTCGGCGCTCCGGTCTCTGTTCCTGCTGGATACGCTCGCGGAGCGGCGGGCGGGGGCACGCTGGTCATCCGGCGGCCCGAGGCGGGTGCGCCGGGTGGAGTATGTCGACGGGGCCTGCATGGCGATCAGGCGGGAGTGCTTCCGGGAGCTGGGGGGATTCGATGAATCGTTCCGCTTCTACGCGGAGGACGCGGACTTCTGCCTGAGAGCCCGCCGCGGGGGATGGAGCGTCGTGCTCGATGAGCGCGCCGTCGTGGCCCACTCGCGTGGCGCGTCCTCGACGGCCGGCGACGTCTCCCCCGAGTACGAACGCAGGCTCCTCCGCGCGAAGACCGACCTCGTCAGGAAGCACGCTGGGCCCGCCCGCGCCCGGCTCTACGCGTCGCTCCTGCGCGCGTCGCTCGCCGTCCGCGCCCTCCTGACGACGGCGCTGGCCGCCATCAGGCCCTCCGAGGCGGCATCGGAGCGCGCCCGCCGCGCCCGAGCGCGGCTGCGGGCGGTGCGTGGCGCGTGCGAACCGGCGTCCTAGCCGGTCCTACCCGTCCTTCTGTGCCCAATCGTAGGGAATGTCGTTGTCGTGGGGGTCGACGCGGAACTCGTCGGGCTCCGCGTAGTCGTACGTCTCGGTCGGGCAGTTGACGAGGTAGCCGGGCTCGGTCCCTATGGCCTTCATGCCGTGGAGAACGCCGGGCGGAATCGTGATGAGGATGGGGTTGAGCTCGCCCATGAAGAACTCGTTGACCTCGCCCTTCGTCGGCGAGTCCTCGCGGTCGTCGTAGAGCACGACCTTCATCATGCCCTTGACGATCGTGAAGTGGTCGGTCTGCACCCTGTGGTAGTGCCAGCCCTTGACCACGCCGGGATAGGCGACCGACAGGTAGACCTGCCCGAACTTCGTGAAGAAGGGATCGTCGGCGCGCATCATCTCCATCAGATAGCCGCGCTCGTCGGGTATCAGGCGCAGCTCCTTGATCTCGACACCGTCGATGAGCCGCTTCGCCCGGACGCCGGGCGGGAGCTTCCTCGCGCTTGCTGACGACATGTCGTCCCCCCTACGAACCCTGGGCTTCCGACCGTCCGCGGCCGACGCCGACGTAGGTGAACCCGTGCTCCTCGAAATCGGACGGATGGTAGACGTTCCTGCAGTCGACGACGACCGGGGCGGCCATGAGATCCTTCAGCCGCGGTATGTCCAGCCGCCGGAACTCGTTCCACTCGGTCACGAGGGCCAGCACGTCCGCGCCCTCCGCGACCGAGTACGCATCGTCGCAGTACTCGATGAAAGGCATGAGGTCCCTGGCGTTCTCAGCGGCGACCGGGTCGAACGCCCGGACGGTCCCGCCCTCGTCGCGCACGCCCTCGGCCAGCACGACCGAGGCGGCGTACCGCATGTCGTCCGTGTTGGGCTTGAACGCGAGACCGAGGAGGCCGACCGTCTTTCCCTCGAGGCTCCCGCCGGCCGCCTCACGGACCTTGTCGACCATGCGCCGCTTCTGGGCTTCGTTGACTATGATCCCCGCGGCGACGATGCTCGCCTCCCGACCGGCGGCCTCGGCGATCTTCACAAGCGCCTTGGTGTCCTTGGGAAAACACGACCCGCCGTAGCCGGCACCGGCGTGCAGGAACTTCGGCCCGATGCGCTTGTCGAGCCCCATGGCATAGGCCAGCGTCTGGACGTCGGCCCCGACCCTCTCACAGAGGTTCGCCATCTCGTTGATGAACGAGATCTTCGTGGCGAGGAAGGCGTTCGAGGCGTACTTGATGAGCTCCGCGGTCTCGCACGTGGTCTCGACGATCGGCGTCTTGATGAGGTAGAGCGGCGCGTAGATGTTCCGCATGATCTCGCGCGCCTTCTCGCTCTCCGTGCCGACGACCACACGGTTCGGCCGCATGAAGTCCTCGACGGCCGAGCCCTCGCGCAGGAACTCCGGGTTCGACACGACGTCGAACGGGTGCTTCTCCCTCTGGTTCTCTTCGACAATCCGGCGTAGACGGACGGCCGTGCCGACCGGAACGGTGCTCTTCTGGACGATGACGCGGTAGCCGGTCATGTGCCTGCCGATGTCGCGGGCGACCGTGTCGACCTGGGAGAGATCGACGGCGCCGTCCTCGCCCTCCGGCGTTCCGACCGCTATGAAGATGATGCCGCACTCCGCAACGGCGGACGCGAAGTCGGTCGTGAAGGAGAGCCGTCCCTCCTTGACGTTCCGCGTGACGACCTCGGCGAGTCCGGGCTCGTAGAAGGGAACCTGTCCGTTCTCCAGCTTCCGGATCTTGGACTCGTCCAGGTCGACGCCGATGACGGTGTTGCCGAAGTCGGCCAGTCCCGCGCCGCCGACGAGCCCGACGTACCCGGTCCCGACCACTGCTATCTTGTCCATGATGGCTCCATCTCCGGTGCGGTCCCGCGGGCGCTACGCCGGGCCGGGATGTCGAGCGGTCCGAGAAGCAGCTCCTGGGAGGCGACGTGAAGCTCCACATCAGAGAGGCCCGCGCCGTCGAGCGCCTCAGCCGCGATATCGACAGCGAGCCCGGGGTCGTTGTTCTCCTTCGACAGGTGCGCAAGAACGAGAAGCGAGAGGGGTGAGCCGGTGAGCCCAGTCACCTCGGCGGCCGCGGCCGCGTTCGAGAGATGCCCCAGCCTTCCCATGATGCGCCGTTTGAGGTGCCAGGGGTAGCGTCCGTCGACGAGCATCTTCTCGTCGTGGTTCGACTCGAGCACGACGCAGTCGGCGTTCGCCAGGTGGCGCCGTACGTCCCCGTCGACGACGCCGAGGTCGGTCGCGACGGCGACGCTCGCCTCGCCGTCGGTGATCGCATACCCAACGGGCTCCGCGCAGTCGTGGCTGGTCGCGAAGGCGGTGACCTCGAGACCGCCCAGCGTCAGGGTGTCGCCTGGGGAGATCGTGACGCCGATACCGCCGTCTCCGAGCCTCGAGCGCACGGCGCCGTGGGTGCCGCGCGTCGCGACGACCGGAGAAGCGAGACGTCTCGACACGGGGCCCAACCCACAGACGTGATCGTGATGCTCGTGCGTGACGAGCACCGCCGAAACCTCGTCCTCCCCGATCGACAGCTCCCGAAGACCGCCCGCCAGACGGCGCGCGGAGACGCCGGCGTCGATGACGAGGTTCACGCCGTCGGAAGAGACGACCATGGCGTTCCCCGAACTGCCGCTGGCCAGCACTGCGATCGTCACCGTTCCCCCATTGCCACAGATGCTCCTCTGGAACGGACCCCGACTCGGGACGTTCAGGTCCCGCAAGGTACCACAGGGCACGGGCTTCGGTCAAAACGTTTCGCCCGCTGCGCGCAGCCGCAGAACCGCCCGGACCCTCGGCGGATCCGGGCCTTGAACGGGAGTGCGAGACGGTCAGGAACCGGAGGTCTTCCGGGCCTCGTCGATGTACTGGGAGATGAGACGCTCGAAGCGGCTCTTGTAGATGAGGTCGAACTTGTCCATCAGATCGGGGATGATCGCGCGGGCCTCCCTGCGAACACGCTGGGCGAGCACCGTCGCCTCCTGGCGGTCGAGCCGACCTCCCCGGATCTCCTCACACGCGCTGTCGACGAGCTCGCGAAGCTGCTCGAGCTTCTCGTTCTCTTCCTCGAGGAGCTGGGCCATCTCGCGATCGTACGTTCGGTCGTCCATATGCCTGCACTATCCTCTTCCTTCGGGTGCCGTAACGTGCCTACGCGGATTCTACGCCGTGGCGCCCGGCCGGTCAAGGCGGAACGGCCCTTGTGGCTTGACACTCCGGATTCAGGGAACGTACCCTCGAAGTCTGAGGTCGCGTGGTCCCGGTTCCGTCAGGGGGGTGCTTCGTGCGCTTCGTGTCGTTCGCACTGGCCGCGGTAGCGGCGATCGTCTTCATTCTGGGCGTCATCGTGAACTTCTCCGGCGGGCGCTTCGCCCAAGGACTGGCGCCCGTGACGCTCTGGCGGTTCTCCATGGCGTGCCTCGGGTTCGCCATCTATCTGACCCTGTACGACCGTGGTCGCCGCGACGGCGAGTAGGCTGAAGCGCCTGCGGCTCGGGCCCGAACTCCGGAGGACGAATCTGTGAAGAAGAGTCTCAACGAATGGGTCCTCTCCATCTCGTCGAGGATCGAGAACCTCGAGATCGGTCTGGGACGCTGGCTCCTTTTCCTCGCGTCGATCATCGTCCTGAGGCACTTCCTCGAGCAGGTCTCCGGACAGCAGAAAACGCTCTACTTCCTCTCCTACTTCCTGCACTACCCTCTGGCCTACATCGCGCCGCTTCTGGCGCTCTCGGTCGTCCTGGCGCTCCTGTCGCGCGAGCGCATCGCGCGGGTCACGCGACTCATGCTCTTCGCCTGGCTCCTGACGCTGCTCCCGCCGGTGCTCGATCTCCTCGTTCCCTCGGCGGGCGATGCCCCCGAACTCATCGGGTATCTGATCCCGAAGGACGGGTCGATCGGCAGGGCGTTCCTGAACCTCCTCAACCCGACCTACCACGATTTCCAGGGGACGACGGTCGGCATCCGGCTGGAGGCAGCGCTCGGCTGCCTGCTCGGCGCCTGGTACGTCTTTCTCAAGACGCGGAACGTCCTCCGGAGCGTGCTGTCGTTCTTCGTCATCTACGTGACGATGTTCTTCTTCTTCGCCCTCCCGCCGATCACACTGGCCCTGGTCAACCTGTTCGGCGGCGACATCGAGAACGTCTACCAGCTGTTCTTCGCCCGGGCCGACATCCACCGGGCCTTCGCGAACGTGACGCCGTTCGCGCTCTCCGACCTTTCGAACTCGCTCGTCGACCTGTTCGTCGTGACACCGGTGCTCATCCTCTGGTACAGGCTCCACGACGCCGGGCGGTTCGCGGCCGACGTCCGCGAGCTCGACCTCGTGCACGCCGTCTCGATGCCGCTCGTCACTTTCGCGGGCCTGGCTTTCGGAGCCAGACTTCTGATGCAGAGCGAGGGGCTGCTGGCGATCTCGCATCCGTTCGATGCCATCTCGATCATCGGGCTTCTGGCGGCGTCCTGCTCGGCCGGACTGACGGTCTCCTCTCTCCGACGGCTGACGGCGACGCCCGCGGGCAACCCCGAACGGGGACGGCGTCTCATCGCCTCGGTCTTCCTCTTCTCATTGTCGACGCTCTTCGCGCTCTCGGTGAGCTACGTCGCGCTCACCTATGTGCTCGGTGTGCTGTCGATCTTCTACTTCTACTACGCGCCGCCCTTCGAACTCCGCCGGTTCACGCCGCTGGCGGAGCTCATGATAGCCAGCGCTCTCTTCTTCGCGTTCCTTCTCGGATACGGCGGCTACGCGGGCGGCGCCGCCGCGCTCTGGACGCCGAGGACGCTGGTCGTCGTCACGCTTGTCTCGGGGGCACTCGTCGCACTCTCCCGGGGTCTCTGGGAGGACCCGAAGTCGTACGGCTTCGGATGGAACCTCGGCTCCCTCAAGAGCCCGGCCACGAGCTGGATAGCGGCGTCTTGCGTCCTGATCGCCTGTGCGCTTCCGGGAGCTCTGCTCGGTCGGACCTCCATTCTCATCGCGGGCCTCATCGCCGGAGCCGCGGGCTTCGTGCTTACGGTGACGCTCAGAAAGCAGCTTCTCGCGCCCGCCCTGCTGGTCGTCGGCGCCGCGCTTCTCGTGTCGTTCCAGGCGCTCGGGCTGGCCGACCTGCCGGTCCTCAGATCCGAGCTCGATGACACCTCGTTCGCGCAGGTCACGAGGTCCTCCGGCACCTTCGAGATGGTCGACGAGAGTCTCTCGCCCGAGCAACAGCGACGGCTCTCCCGGGGGATCGAGATGTTCCGTGCGGGCGACTTCGAGGGGGCCGTCGAGGCGTTCAGGGAGGCCATCGAGGCCGATCCGGAATACGGTCCGGCCTACGTCAGCCTGGGAACGGCCTACATGCGGCTCGACCGCCTGGCGGAGGCGGCCCGCGTCTTCCGCAGGGCCATCGAGATCGATCCTGAGAACGCCTCGGCCCACGTCGGGCTCGGGCAGACGCTCAAGCTCCAGAGCAATCCGGACGCCGCGATCGAGGCGCTCGAGAAGGCGCTCGAACTCGATCCGTCGAGCGCAGACGCGGCCTACACGCTGGCGCTCACCTATCTCGATACGGGTGACCTCGAACAGGAGCTCGAGTACCTCGAGCGGACCATCGCTATCAACCCGAGGAACAGCCTCGCGCAGTCGCGGCTCGCGGACATCTACCTCTCGCAGGAGCGCTACCCCGAGGCCATCCAGGCTCTCCGTGCGGCGCTGACCGGCGACCAGAGGGTCGAGCACGCACACACGCGGCTCGCGCAGGCCTACTACCGCATGGGGGATCTGGAGCGGGCCGAGCAGGAGCTCCGGAAGGAGATCATCGTCTCGCCGAAGTCACCGTCTCCGCGCGCCAATCTCTCGAGTCTCCTGGCGGAGACCGGGCGCATCGACGAGGCGATCCGTGAGATGGAGAAGGCGATCGAGCTGTCCGAAAGGCCGCGGCTCAGAGCCGCGTTCGAGCAGGAGCTCGAGCGACTCCGCTCGGAGAAGCGCTAGACGATTCCACCGAGGCTCGGCAGAACGGCGCCGCCCGGCCCAAGGCGCGCAGAAACGCGCCGAGAACCGGGCGGCGTTTTCACGTTCCCGGGCGGCGTCACTCCAGACCGTTGTCCTCGTCGTGCACGAGAACCTCGCACGGGGCGCTCGCCTCGAGTTCCCTGACGGCGGACCCCTCCACCAGACGGGCGATCGCCGTCCGTTCGCGTCGCGAAACGAAGATGGCCTCCGGATGCTCGCGGTCGGCGGCCGCCAGCGAACTCGTCAGGAAGTCGCCGATGACGAACTCCGATCGGTAGGGTATCCCCAGCTCGGAGGCGCGCTCGCCGATGCGCTCCAGCTGCTCCCTCCCCTGAAGCTCGTGTTCCCGGCGCATCGCCTTCATGAAGTCGTCGCTCGGAGCGCCGCCGAGGAACCCCGTATCGTGGATCCGCTTCCTGAGGTCCTCGCTGATGGTCGTGTCGAGAATGAAGTACGCGACGAGCTCGGCGTCGGACGTCGACGCCTCCTCGAGAGCCTCCTCGACGCAGACCGGCGAGACGCGCGCGGGCGAGAGCAGCAGCAGCATTCGTTTCACGACGGCCTCCTCCTAGATGTCGATGCCGAGAAGCGGCCAGTAGACCTTCACCGCGAGCGCCAGGAGTGCGAGCGCGGCCAGCTTGAGGACGGCTCCGAGAATCACTGAGTCCCTCAGTCTGTAGTAGCCGGCCGAGTAGGCGATCGCGTTGGGCGGAGTCCCCATCGGCAGCGCGAACGCCAGACCGGCGGGGACCGCCACGGCGAAGACGACCGGGACCGGCGCGAGACCGCTCCCCTCGGCGATCCCGAAGGCGATGGGAAGAAAGAGTGCGACGGCGGCGACGTTGCTGATGGCCTCGGTCAGGAAGATGGCGGCGACCGCGAAGACCATGAACATCGCAAAGGGCGGCAGACCCGAGAGGCGCTGGACGGCTACCTGCGCGATCCACGCCGCGCCGCCGGACTCGTGGAGCGCGGTCGCGATCGCGATGGCACCCCCGTACATCAGGATGACGCCCCAGTTGACGTACTCCTCGACGCTCTGCCAGTCGATCAGGTTGAAGACGAAGAGCGAGACAGCGGCGAGCAGAGAGATGGAGGCCAGTCCCATGTTCTGACCGGCTACGATCCACGCGCCGATCGTCAGGACCATGATCGTCGCGACGCCCTTCTCCCTGGCCGTCAGCGGCCCGAGCTCAGTGGCCTTTCTGTCGAGCGCCCGCCTGGCTTCCGAGACGTCGTCGATCTCGATCCTGCATCCCCTGGAGAGCACGAGGTAGCCGACTCCCATGAGGGCCACGGCGAACGGGGCCACGGCGATCATCCACTCGAGGAAACCGATCGACTGCCCGTAGTGCTCCTGGAGGATGCCGAGCGCGAGCGGGTTCCTGGCGCCGCCGAGGAAGGTGGCGACGCCGCCGATCACGGCCCCCCACGCGAGCGCGAGAAGCAGGGCGCGGCCGTAGCCGCTCCGCATCGGACGGAGTTCAAGAGCGTGGACGATCTCGAGGACGATCGGGAACAGGAGCGCGGCGACCGCGTGCGACGGCATCCAGAAGGCCAGGAAGCCGCCCGAGAAGACGACGCCGGCCAGCAGCTGGCCTGGACTGCCACCGAAACGTCTGAGGAAGGCGAGCGCCAGCCTCGTCGAGAGACCCGACCGCATCATGGCCGCGGCCAGGATGAAGGCCCCGAGGATGAAGAAGACGACTGGGCTGCCGAAGAGGGCGAACGACCGCGACGCCGGGAGCACGCGGAGCGTCGGGAGCAGGACGATGGCGAAGAGACTCGTGACGGAGAGGGGAAGTGCGTTCCCTACCCACAGAACGAAACAGAGCCCGAAGATGGCGATCGCGTTCTGTCCCTCGCGCGTGAGGCCGGACGGCGTCGGCGCCAGCATGATGCCCGCACAGACGACCAGCGCGATCAGGATGCTCAGAACCCTGCGTCGCTTCACCGAGAGTAAGCGTCCCTTCCTCTTCGAGTCGCCGTCTCCGCAACGGGCGCGATAATGTCACCGCCCCTCGCCGCGTGTCAAGGGCGGTCCACAGACACCGGCGGGGCGGCTCGATGAGCCGCCCCGCTTGAGAATGCCAGAACCGTTCCGAAAACTACTTGAGCAGCACGAGCTTCGAGGAGGCCTCCCCCGCGTCGGTCACGAGACGGGCGAAGTAGACGCCGCCGGCGACCGAGCGGCCGCCCTCGTCCGTCCCGTTCCACGTCGCGCTGTGCTCGCCCGCGACCTCGACGGCTCCGTCGACCAGCGTCCGGACGAGCCGCCCCGAGACGTCGTAGATCCCGAGTGTCACGCTTCCGGGCGACGGTACCGAGTAGGTCACGGAGGTCACCGGGTTGAACGGGTTCGGGTAGTTGGCCACGCGCGGGGCCCGGACGATCTCCTCATCGATGCCCGAGAGCGTCTGGTCGCCGAAGACCTGGACGTCGTCGACGTACCATCCGTCGTCCGTGATCCAGCCGTCCGAGTCCAGCGTGAACCTGACGAGGAACTGACTCGTCCCCGCCCAGGAAGAGACGTCGATCTCTTCCTCGACCCAGTCGTTCTGCAGGCCGTCGTACGAACCGACCTGCGTCCAGCTCGAACCGCCGTCCGAACTCACCTCCACGTAGCAGATGTCGTATCCGGCCTCGGTGTCGTACCGGTGCCAGAAGACGAGCGCCGCCTCGGCATGACCGGTCAGATCGACCGGGCTGGCCAGTGTGGTCACGGTGTAGTCGTTGTTGCCGTACTGGCCGCCCGGGCTGTCGGTCATCGAGTGGGTCGGACTCATGGCCTCGGAGGTGGTCGTCGCCCACGAGCCGTTCCAGCCCGAAAGCCCGCTCTCGAAGTCGTCGTAGAAGACCGGCGCGACGAGCGCGAAGCTCTCCGTCGAGGTCGTGTTGTCGACAACCTCGACGCCGGTCCGCTCCTCGGTCCTGAAGCCCGGAGCGCTCGCCCGGACCGTGTGCGTGCCTGCCGGGATGTAGGGGATCTCGTAGTACCCGGTCGCCGGGTCCGACGAGGCCGAGTAGCCCGTCAGGTCGGTGACCTCGACGGTCGCCTCGATCGGGTTCATGAGCTCGTCGGTGACGTAGCCCGCGACCGTGCCGCGGGGCGGAGGCTCCATGGCGAAGTTGACGACGACGAACGTGTCGAGGTTCGCCGAGACGTTGTAGACCGTCTCGGTGGGGTATCCCTCGACCTCACAGACAACCGTGTAGGTACCCGACTCGACCATGCGGTGGTAGTCGCCGACGTCCGGGTCCGTGTAGACGTCCTTTCCGATCTCGGGGATCGAGATCGTCGCATACAGCGGCTCGCCGGTCTCGCCGTCTGTCACAAGCCCCCGGATGCCCTTCCCCGACTTCCGCGCCTGATAGAGCATCGCCGGGATGTTGTCCGACACGATCGGATCGATCGAAGACTGGGGCGGGTCCTTGGTCGTCGAGACCTCGATGGTCGTGTCGATCTCACCGCGCTGGTCGTAGCACCAGTCCTGACAGCTCCCGTGGACGATGTACCAGTCGGCGCCGTTCGTCACAGGGAGGCCCGTGTACGAGCTGTAGCCCTCGGAGAGCGTGATGAGCATCGCCTCATCGGGCGTGGCCGAATACGTGTAGTCCCACAGGTAGTTGACGTAGACCGCGCCCGAGTGGAACGTGAGCGACGTCACGGGGTTCATCCGCTCGTTGAACGCCTCGAGCGCCTGGTGCTCGGGCTGGGCCATGGCCGAGCCGGCGTTGCAGCCGCACGGACAGAGGTAGCCCCTGTTGAGGTCCTCGCCGTTCCCGTTGTATCGGGAGCCGCTCGTGTGGCCGTCGGGGTTGAACATCGGGATGATCCAGATCTCGCGTTCGTCGACGAGCCACGTGACCTGGGGGTCTGTACCGTAGTTCTCGAGAAGGTGGTCGATCATGTAGTAGCACACTTCGACACTGATCGTCTCGTCGCCGTGGTGCGCCCCGATCCACTGGATCTCCGGCTCGAACTCCTCGATGGCCGGGTTGTCGGTGATCTTCATCGCCCAGAGCTCGCGGCCGAGGACGCTCTGACCGATGGAGACGAGCTCGGTGATGTTCGGATAGGCCGAAGCCCACGCCGCCATGTCGTTCGTCAGCTCGGTGTAGCTGTGGTACTCCCCACGGTCCTCGAGACGCAGCGAGGCCACGCCGTCGATCATGCGCTCCATGACGATGCGCGGGATGTAGCCGTTGGCTCGCAGCACGTCGATCTCCGAGGGCACGGCGGCGATCTCGGCAACGCCGTCCCGCACGTTCATGATGTCCATGCCGAGCTCGTTGAGATGGTGGATCTCCGCCCTTGAATGGACGTCGATCTCGACGACAGCCGCATCGTCCCTCGGATAGGCGGCGGCCTGAAGCGTGACGGCGAGGATCGCTGCGAGCACAAGGCTCAGGAGTCGCGAATCGTGTCGCATCGAACGTGCCCTTTCAGCTGTGCGTCCCCCCGGAAGGCACCCGGGCGCCCGTCGTTTCAGGGCGCCCGGGATGCAGTGTGCTCCGAAGCGGCGCTACTTGAGAAGCGTCATCTTCCCGGTCTTCGTCTCCCGTCCGGCCGTCAGTCTGGTGAAGTAGATGCCGGAGGAGCAGCTCTTCCCGTTCCCGTCCGTGCCGTCCCAGATGACCCTGTGCGGTCCGGCCTCGAGCTCGCCGTCGACGAGCGTCCGGACCAGTCTTCCGGCCACATTGTAGACCTCGAGCTCAACGCGCTCCGCGCTCGCGGGCACCGAGAACTCGATGGTCGTCACCGGGTTGAAGGGGTTCGGGTAGTTCTGGCCGAGCGACAGCCTCTGCACGCCCGGGATCACATCGTCGACACCCGTCATCTGGAACCAGGTGAGGATGCGGTCGATGAGCGTCATCTGGTTGTCGGGGTCGGCCGTCGTCGTCTTCACGAGTTCGAAGGGGAACGAGGTGAAGACGGCCTTGTAGCCGTCATCGACCTTGAGTCCGCGCACGCCGTTGGAGGCGTAGAAGATCGAATCCGCCGGCGAGGAGATGACGAACTTGTCGGTCGCGCCCGGGGCGAAGTCCCCGCCCAGAAGCCCGAGCGACATGCCGTCGGAGATGATGTCGCCGCTCACGCCCGTCATCACGAAGCCGCCGGCATCGTCCGTCCACGAGCTGACATTCAGGTAGTCGGTGATGAAGGTGTTCGTTGCGGCGCGCGACGACAGGTAGTTCATGCTGGCGAGGAACAGGTTGCCGCCGTCGTCGAGGAAGCTCATGAGATCCGACTCGTCGTCTGCCGTGATGTCGGTGGCGTCGCCGTTGCCGGTCGTCCACAGGACGGCCCAGTACGACGCCAGCCGGTCCGCACCCGGGCGCCCAAGTGTGTGGGCGTCCCACAGGTGTCCGGCGTATCCGACGCTGTCGAGAGCGGACTTCATGTACGTCCCGTATGTGTCGTCGCCGTCGTCCTCGACGACCAGGATGGAAGGCATGCCGACGAAGGTCGCGTAGTACTCCTCCTCGAGCGCCGTCGTGTCGCCGGCGCTGGTGCCGAAGAGGCGAGTGACCGCCATGCCGGGGACCGATCCATTGTAGTCGTCCATGTGCACGTCGAGCGTCTCGAACTCTCCAGGCGCCAGAACGAAGTCATGCTCGCCGAAGTAGCACAGACCTTCCTCGTCGCAGTAGGTCGCGAACCAATCGAACGAGGAGACGCCGTCGGGGATCTCGACGTTCTCGATGTTGACCGTGATGGTGTCGGTCACCGTTCCTGTGTTCCTGAGAACGGTCGTGAAGACGCTGCCGCCCATCAGCGGCACCTCGGCCGCGTAGACCTCCGTCTCGAAGTCGAACTGATAGGGGTTCGTCATGAGTCCGGCGTTGACGATCTGCTTGACCGTCGTCCGCTCGACGAAGACGACGAGCTCCATGTTCGTGTGGTCCCAGGTCGGATCGATGGTGAAGTTCCTGTTGACCACCACGGAGTCGCCGGGCGAGGAGAGCGAGAGACTCTCGACCGGCAGGTAATCACGGGCCGTGAAGTCGTAGTCCTTCCCGCCGTAGCTCATCCCGTTCTCGATGAGGACGAACTGCGCCCTGAGATCGGTGTGGGAGATCGACTCGGTCGCCTTGATGGTGGCGTCGACCCAGCCGGCCGACGACCCGATGATGCCGACGGCCTCGATCGTCAGCGGAGCCGAGACGCCCAGACGGCTGTTGACGATCGGCCGGAAGGCGTCGGCCGTCGCCTCGGGCGACCCGTACGAGCCGACAACGTCGGTGACCCCGTCGAACTCGACGTGCGGGACGCCGCCGACGCTGTACCAGCTGGCGCGGCTCTCGGACTCGGACGTGCGCCACGGGTCGGCGCCGCCCACGTGATTGTAAATGGCCAGGAACTGGTCGTCCCTGAACTCGCCCCTGAGGATCTGAAGGGCGCCTGACGAGTCGGGGCAGTATCCGCACCACGTCCCGCCGAACATCTCGGCGAGGACGACGCGGTCTGCCGCGACCCCGTTCACTGAGACTCCCACCAGTACGGCGCAGAGCACTGCCACGATCGCCGTTCGCTTCATCATGCTGCTCTCCTTTCGCGGCGATTTCACTCCTACTGTCTGAGGCCCCTGTCGCCGTGCGCTCTGTGGAGACAGTGTTCCTTCTTCCCTTTGCTGACTCTCTTCGGTCGTCGTCGTATCTACATGCCGGTCGCGAGTCGCCCGGCCTGTATGACCTCCTGCGTCGTGTCGTCCTGGACGAACGCGATCACATCGATATGGTCCATGTTCCAGCCGGGGCCCACGTCGAACGACCTGGTCACCACGGCCGAATCACCCACTGCGGTCATCGTCAGAGGCTCGTCCGGGAGAAGGTCACGGGCGACGAAGTCGAACACCCGCCCCTGCGATTGCACCTCGTCCTCGACGACCACGGTCCGGAGCACCAGGTCGCCGGCGCCGGGGTCGTCGTGCGCGCGCACCCGGACCGTCACGCTCGCCCGCGCTCCGTCCAGCGACCCGCTCAGGTCGACCGACAGAGCGGACGGGACCTTCCGGCTGACCTCGATCTCCGTACGGTAGTCCTCGGCGGCAGCCTCCGGACTCAACGCGCCCGGGACCGGCCGCGAGAAGTCCCCGTCGAAGAGGGCCAGCGGATGCAGGTCCTCGAACCCGTGGATGTCGGTGTACCAGTCGATCCTGTCCATCATCTCCTGCGTGGCCAGCACGTCCGGCCCGATCGGAGGCCCCAGGTCGTGGTAGGCCACGACGCAGAGGCTGTCGGATCCGTACTCGCTGAGCATCATGTGGAGCCCTTCCTCGGCGTTCGGGCAGTTCGCGCACGAGTGCGTCGTGAAGAGCTCGACCAGCACGATCCGCGGAACCGGCTCCCCGGCCGCCGTGGCGGTGAACGAGCAGGTCGCGGGCGTACCGTCGGCGTCGCCGTCGTCATCGACGGCCGCGACGCTGAAGGTATGTCCGCCCTCCGTGACGTCCGATACGACGAGCGTCGTGTCGGTCGTCGTCGTCTCGTCCGATCCGTCCAGCGTCCAACGGTACGAGACGACCGTTCCGTCCAGATCGCTGCCGGACCAACGGAGCGTCACGTCGTCTCCGACCGACACCGTTCCTGGACACGTGATCATCTCGGTCTCGGGCGGGAGGTTCTCCTCCTCGTCGATCGCGACGAACGAGCAGACCGCGGGCGACGGGTCGGTGTCGCCGTCGTCGTCGACCGCCGCGACCTCGAACGTGTGGGCCCCCGCATCCACGGAGTCGAAGACGGCAGTCGTCTCCGTCGTGTATCCGTCGATCGTGTCGTCGAACGCCCACGCGTAGGCGACCACGCTGCCGTCGACGTCGGTCCCAGTCCACGACAGCGTGACCGAGGTCCCGGCGTCGACCTGGGACGGACAGGTCGTCATTGACGTCTCGGGCGTGAGGTTCGGCTCGATCGGATCGTCGAACCAGTCGCAGCCGCCGCCGAGTGCTGTGCCGACGGCCGCGAGCGCCGCGACCGCGAGGGCCCGTCTGAGAGTTGTCCGGAGCGTGTTCGGCACGACCCCTCCTAGAAGAACCCGGTCAGTCTGACCCGAACGCCCTCGAACTCCGGCTCGTTGTAGCAGATCCCGCCGGTGCACTTCTTTCCGCCCCTCTCGGTTCCCATCATGAAGGACGCCTCGATGTCCCTGACGATCTGCCGCCGCACCTCGAAGGAGGTCCACACGGTACGCTCGCTCGTCTCGTCGTCGGTCGTCTCGGCCAGGACGCTGAACGTCATCCCGTCACCGGGATAGGTCGTGAAGGAGAACAGGTAATCAGTGTGCTCGCTCCCGTAGAACTCCTCGGTCAGTTGTCCTTCGACGACCAGCTCCACGGGCTGCCCCGACGCCGGCACGAGCACCAGCTCGGCCGCGCCCGACATGTGCTCCGTGAAGTCGTTATACTCGTTTCCCAGGTACTCCCTTGACCACGAGCCAGCGAACGAGCCGTAGATGCTGCCGGAGAACGCGTGGTCGACGTGCCCGAAGATCTCCCAGTGACTCAGGTCGCCGTCCTGGCTGCGCGCCTCGGAGGCCCCGCCCGTCACGTAGAGCGCGTCCCCGACCGGAGCGCTGATCTCGCCGAGAAACCCGCGTTCGTCCTCGAGGTCGATCTCGTAGGTCACGCGGTTCATCAGCGTCCAGAGGTGCTCCCGCACGCAGGTCGGCGGGTTGATCAGATAGTGGCCGAGCTCGGAGTAGTCCTTGTACTCGCCGAAGAGCGTCGCCCACGGCAGGTTGACGGTGGTCGCGAGATACGTCCCGTGTCCCTCGACGTCACCGGTCTCCGCGTATGGGTTCTCGCCCGAGCGGCCGACGTACTCGGCCGCGAACGACACGGGACCAAGCCATGCCGATGTCTCGACTCCCAGCGTCCGGTCCTCGAAATGGGCGACCTCGTCGGGCAGTTCCTGCTCGTCATCCTGAAGCTCCGACGACCTGCCGACCGCGCTGGCCGCGATGTCGAGCTTCCCGGCCACGTTCGTGCTGAGCCTCAGACCCCTGACGACGTGCTCGCGAACGCGCGAGGCCGTCACCGTCTCCTCGGTCGTCCCGGCGAGCCCCTGGAACGAGAAGCTGCCCCGGTCCATCTCGACGAGCGCGCCGTCGAGCGAGGTGTCGTGCTCCAGCTCGACCTCCTCGTAGCTCCGGAGCGTCAGTCCGTTCCCGAACGTGGCGAAGAAGTCGCCCGCGCGCACGCTGAACGAGTCCTTCGTGAACTCGGCGAAGCGCTGGCGGAACTCGGAACCCGGCACGTCGAGCGCGCCGGGATACGCCTCGTCGCTCGGCTCATAGAAGCGATGGACGAAGCCCAGACGGACCGGTCCGGTCTCGAGGTCGAGCTCGACCCTGGCATCGAAGAGCGACGCCTCCGCCTCGGTGTGATAGCCGTACTCGGAGGTGACGACGCCCGTCGCGTAGATCTCGTCGGCCGGGACGGCCCGCGGCAGAGCCAGCGCGAGCGCCGCGGCGAGAATCGTGGCGTATCTACTCACCGGCATCCTCCGCCGTCTCGGCCGTTTCATCCTCCGGCTCCTCGCAGCCCTCCGGGAAAAGCTCCTCGAGCGCCTCCTCCATCTTCCTGTGGTGCGACGGCCGGTAGCCCGTGTAGGCGAAGATCTCCCGGCCGTTCTGTCCGACCAGGACCGTCCGCGGTACAGAGGTCACGTGGTACTTCCGCGCCACCTTCTGTCCGGGATCGAGCACCACGTCGAAGGTGAACCCCTTCGACTTTATGAACGAAGGGACCTTCGAGCTCGAACGAGGACCGTCGATCGAGACTGCGACGACCCTCAGACCGCAGTGTGTGTAGTTGTCAAGGATCGACTGAAGCTCCGGGAAGGCCTTGATGCACGGCTTGCACCACGTGGCCCAGAAGTCCACGATGACCGGGCCTTCCTCAAGAAGCTCCGAAAGCTGTAGATCCTCCCCGGTGATGCTGGGGAGTGTGAAGTCTGGTGCCACGCGGTCGTCGGAATACGATACAGACGTCCACGCGAACACGAGACCAAGCGCCAGAACCGTCGCAAGGACGGCGCGTCTCCTGCTCTTCATGGGCCCCCCTGTTCTCACGCTCATTATACCACCACGATGCCCAAACGTCAAGAATATGCCGTACTTACGGCGTGCGGCCGCGCGAACCTCGTTCGCCGGGATACGGTTCTCCCGGCCCGCCCGTGCGGCGAGCGCACAGGGGAACAGGACGTTGCTCATGTGCGTGGGATTCGGACCCGGGACCGCGACTTCAGGCAGCCACGACCCGTTCCCGCACGTCCTCGGCCTGAGATCCCCCCGAGGCCACCCCCAGTCTGCCCACGATCTCTTCCAGGACGTCCCTGATGGCCTGCTCGTCAGTCACCAGATCGAGCCCGTCGGTCTCGATGGCCAGCACACTCGTCTGACTGCCGGCCCTCTCGGACCATGCCTCGTACGCATCGTTGAGCTCCGCCAGGTAGTCCGGCGAGATCTCGCGCTCGCAGTCCCGCCCCCTCGAGCAGATCCTGTCGACGAGCGTGCCGACATCCGCTCTGAGGTAGACGACGAGATCGGGCGCGCGCAGGAAGCTCGTCATGGCGTCGAAGAGGGCCCGGTAGTTCGAATAGTCGCGATCCGACATCAGTCCCCGTCGGTGCAGCGTCTCGGCGAAGATCTCCTTGTCCTCGTAGATCGTCCGGTCCTGGATGCACGGGCCGGGCGTCCTGAGCATCGCGCGATGGATCTCGAAACGCTGGGAAAGGAAGTAGACCTGCAGGTGGAACGACCACCGCCTCATGTCGGCGTAGAAGTCGTCGAGATACGGGTTATCGATGACCGGCTCGTAGTACGCGCGCCAGCCCAGATGGTTAGCCAGGAGCGTGGTGAGGTGGGTCTTCCCCACGCCGATGTTGCCGGCGACGGCGACGAACTGGCCCGTCGACATCGAAGCTCCAGGATCTCGTTGTGGTCGTGAATGGGCCGGCGCGGCGCGCCGACCGAGGCAGTGCGAATCGTACCCGCCGCCACATGGTCGTGTCAACCTGTTTGCTGTGGGGCGGTCCACTCCCGCTAAGGGACAATGCGCACGATCGTCCCGATCTCGACGAGCTCGACGAGGCGGGCGAGCCCTTCGTCCGACATGCGGATACAGCCGCGCGACGCGGGGGTCCCGAGGCGCTCCGGTTCGTCGGTGCCGTGGATGCCGATGCCCTCCCAGGGGGGACACAAGAGCCGGAGGAAGTACCGCCCGTACGACCGCCGGCCCTCATGCTCCCACTCACTGGAGTCCTCGATCGAGACGATCGGGAACTCGCCCTCGGGCGTCCTGCAGTCTCCCACCTCGAGCTTGTCCGCGAGGTCGGGGTTCGAGCCGATGCTCACGCTGAAGCGTTCCACCCCACCCGGCCCTTCGATCGTCAGCTCGCCGGCGGACTTGCGCACCGTGACGCGCGAACCGCTCACAGGCCGCTCTCCTCATCGTTCCCCTCAGCCTCCGACTCGGCCCGCTCCGCGGGCCCGCACGACGGGCTGAGTCACGTCGACACGCCCAGCCGGGGCAGCACGACGAGCTGCAGGATGATCCACAGCGCGACGAAGCCCAGCGGGACGAGGATGCCGCTCCACTTCACACGGACCCCCCAGGTCTCCTATGCCTCAACAGGCTTGAGCAGCCCCTCGACCATCTCGCGCATCTCCGCCTTCATCGATGGATGGAAACCGACGTGGCGCGCCGCGATCCTGCCGTCCCGACCGATGATGTACGTTGTCGGGATGCTCGAGGCCCTGTAGGTCCTCGATATCTCACGTCCGCCGACGAGGATCGGATAGGAGATGTCATGCTTCTCCGCGAACGGCCGAAGCACATCCGCTCCGCCCTGGTCGAGTCCGATTCCGATCACGACGAGCCCGTCGTTCCTGTGCTCCTCGTAGAGCTCAATAAGGAACGGGATCTCCTCGCGGCACGGCGGGCACCACGTCGCCCAGAGGTCGATGATCACGACGTCGCCCTCGTAGTCGGCCAGGGTCACGGTGTTGTCGTCGAGATCGGGAAGCTCGAACTCGGGCGGGAACTGTCCGACTGCCGTTCCGGTCACATCGTCGTTCTCTCCGGTCCCGGGCGTTGCCGGCTCCCGGCTCGTCTCCTCGGTCCCGGGCGTCTCCTCCGTCGTGCCGCACCCGGCCATCGGCAGACTGAACGCCGCGACGGCCACGAGCATCGCGGCAACGAGCAACGTGCTTCGTCTCATCCGGTCACTCCTTCCTCGGGAATCTACTCGAGCAGCGCGTCGATCTTCTCCTGGATCTTCTCCTTCATGGCCGCTCCGACCATCATGTCCTTCTGTTCGCCGTCCTTGAAGAAGATCATCGTGGGGATTCCGCGGATGCCGAACCGCTGAGCGAGCCCCGGATTGTCGTCGACGTTGATCTTGACGACCTTGACCTTCCCCTCGTTCTCGCCGGCGACCTCCTCAAGGATCGGGCCGACGATGCGGCACGGACCACACCACGGAGCCCAGAAGTCGGCCAGCACCAGCGTGTCCGACTTCGTGACCTCGTTCTCGAATGTCGCCTCTGTCACGTTCACGGCGTTCGTCGAATCCATGTGCCTCTCCCTTCCCCCACTCGGGGTTCTCCTCTCACGCAGCACTCACTCCTCATTGACCACGGCATCGACCGCGTCGGCTGCGCCCGTGTTTCTGAGTCGGTAGCAGACCAGATGCCCCCGCCGCTCCGACTCGATGACACCGGCGTACTTCAACCGCGCCAGGTGTTGTGACACGGACGGCTGCGGCACGCCGAGGATCTCCTCGATCCTCTTGACGCAGAGTTCGCCTTCACCGAGCAGTCGCACGATCTCGACGCGCACAGGATGCGCCAGCGCCCGCAGAACCTCGGCCGCTCGCTCCGTCCGCTCCGGATCGTCCGGCTGACGCCGCTCACCCGCCGCCCGCTTCGAGCCGGCCACCTTAGAACCTCCAGTGTCTCGTTGAGTATGCAAAACTAAGAATATTATAGAATCTGAATATATGCATGTCAAGTCAGAAGTGGATGGGCGGCTTCGTGCCCGGCCGACGCCTGACGACGGGGAGCCGAGCGGCCCGGGCACGACACAGAAACGCCCGGCGTCCCCAGGAACGCCGGGCGCGTCAGCACCGTACGAGGCGGCTCGCACGGGCAGGCGCTACTCGATCGAGAAGTCGAGCCGCTCAAGCACGTCTCCCCCGCGGTCCGTTATATCGACACGCCAGTCGCCGCGCCACGCCTCGATGATGCGCTTCGAGCTCCAGGTCCTCCAACGGGGGCCCCTGACCTCGAGCGGCACACGGGCCATCTCCCTGTCGCCCCAGTACCAGACGTGCAGAACGGTGTCGGTCGCCGTCGCGGCGATCTCGCTGAAGCAGCAGAGCCTCAGAAGCCCGTCGTCCGGCGAGAGGAAGCTCCGGCCCGCCTCGGCCGGCTCGCTCTCCTCGATACCCTTGCAGACGTACGCTCGGAGCACGCGGAGCCCGGCGCCGGCCGGGGCGTCGTCGGGCGCCGGTTCCGCCCCCTCTCCCGCGTCCGCCGACACGCTGTCCGACGGCGCGGGAACGGTCGCCGTGTCGGCGCGCGCCTCCCGGCCGACCTCGGCCGTGTCCGGCGGTTCGGGTGTCGCGCCATCGGTCTGCGCACCGGCCGCGACGGCTGCCGCGAGAATGAGTCCCGTGATGAGCGATGCCCACCTCATGCTGCCCCCCCGAGTACGAGAACGGACCGCCGTGCAAGCGGCGAGTATGAATGGGGTGAAGGTCCAGTGACGCTTAACGACCGGCAGTCGCTCCGGTCGGTATCGGACGATCCCGCGGCGCGAGCAGGCCCCCGGCGACCGGGGCGGGCGTGATGGCGTGTCGCCCTCGCGCGGCGTGCATGCCATGAAGTGGCTTCGGCGATCCGGAGGGGCGCCTGTGGAAACCGTTTCCGGACACAGAGCAGAGCCTAGTGCGTGATCCACGAACTGTCAAGAGGACTGACCGTCGTCCAGCCGGATCTCCAACTCCTGCAGCCGCCGCTCGAGCTCGTTCATCTTCTGCTGAACCGGGTCGGGCATCTCTGCGTGATCGAGGGGGTGCTGCGCGACGCGCTCACCCTTGTGACGGACCACGCGCGCGGGGACGCCGACGACCGTGCAGTGGTCCGGGACGTCCTTGACGACGACCGATCCGGCCCCGATCCGGACGTCGCGGCCGACCGCTATGTTCCCGAGAACAGAGGCCCCGGCCCCGACGACGACGTTATCGTGCAGCGTTGGATGCCGCTTTCCGGTCTCCTTCCCGGAACCGCCCAGCGTGACGCCCTGGTAGAGCGTGACGCTGTCGCCGATCACCGTCGTCTCGCCGATGACGACCGCCATCCCGTGGTCGATGAAGAAGCCGCGACCGATCTCCGCCCCCGGGTGGATCTCGATACCTGTCAGCCACCGGGCGAACTGGGAGACCGCGCGGGCACAGAGGCACAGTCTCCACCGCCACAGCGCGTGAGCCGCGCGGTGCAGCAGGACCGCATGGAAGCCCGGATACGAGAGGACGACCTCGATCAGACCCGACAGGCCGCGCGCCGCCGGGTCCCTGTCACGGGCCGCTCGGATGAGATCGCGCATGGACTCTCCCGTCGCCTGTGAACACGCCAGCCGGCGGCGGAAAAAGGCAAGATTCGTGCCACTGGAACATGCAGGCGGGACCGCACGGGCGCAGGCTTCCGTCCCGTGGCGGGTCTCCCGGGATCGGAAGACGCAGCGCACCGGCGCGGATCAGCTCTTCTTCCGCGCCCTGACGATCTTCGCCCATGTGTCTCGGAGCGCAACGGAGCGGTTGAAGACGAACCCGCCCTGATCGTCCCGTGTGAAGTACCCCAGTCGGAGAAACTGGTAGGGAACGCCCGGGACGGCGTCCCCGAGCGACGGCTCGACGCGGGCGCAGCTTCTGACGACGAGCGACTCGGGGTTCACGAGCTCAGTGACGTCGACGTCCGTCCCGTCCTCGGGCTCGACCAGCAGGTGGTCGTAGAGCCTGACCTCCGCCTCGAGCGAGTGCTGCTCGCTGACCCAGTGCAGCGTCCCGCGCACGCGTCGCCCGTCGGGCGCGTCACCGCCTCTCGACTCGGGATCGTACGTGCAGTGGATCTCCTCGATGCAGCCCTCCCCGTTCCTGACGACATCCGTGCAGGTAACGAGATAGGCATGCTTCAAACGCACCTCGCGTCCTGGCGCGAGCCTGAAGAACTTCTTCGGAGGGTCCTCCATGAAGTCGCGTCGCTCGATGAGCACCGTCCCGGAGAAAGGCAGCATCCGTGTGCCGGCCGCGGAGTCCTCCGGGTTGTTGACGGCCTCGACCTCCTCGGTCCGTCCCTCGGGGTAGTTGTCGATCACCACACGGACAGGGTCGAGCACGGCCATCACCCGGTTCGCTTGCCTGTTGAGGTCGTCTCTGAGACAGTGTTCGAGAAGCTCTATCTCTATGGTCGTCGGCGTCTTCGCGACCCCCACGCGGTCCAGGAACTCACGAATCGCTTCCGGCGTATAGCCTCTCCTCCTGAGTCCCGCGATGGTCGGCATGCGCGGGTCGTCCCACCCCTCGACGTAGCCCTGCTCGACCAGCTTCCGCAGTCGCCGCTTGGAGAGGACCGTCTTCGTGAGATTGAGGCGGGCAAACTCGGTCTGCCTCGGATGGTGCACGCCGAGCTGGTCGAGATACCAGTCGTAGAGCGGCCTGTGGCTCTCGAACTCGATGGAGCAGTTCGAGTGGGTGATCCCCTCGATGGAGTCCGAGAGCGGATGGGCGAAGTCGTACATCGGGTAGATGGCCCACTCGTCGCCGGTCCTGTGATGCGCCACGTGGAGAATGCGGTAGATGACAGGATCGCGAAGGAGCATGTTCGGCGACGTCATATCGATGCGCGCCCGGAGTGTGCGCGAACCGTCATCGAACTCACCGTTCTTCATCCGTTCGAGAAGGTCGAGGTTCTCATCGACGCTCCGGTCACGGTAGGGGCTGGGACGCCCGGGTTCGTGGATCGTTCCGCGGTACTCGGCTGTCTCCTCGGGCGTCAGATCACAGACGTATGCCTTGCCCAGCCTGATGAGCTCGCGTGCGTACTCGTAGAGCTGCCCGAAGTAGTCGGACGCGAAGTAGAGCCTGTCCTCCCAGTCGAACCCCAACCACCGGACGTCGGCCTGTATCGACTCGACGAACTCCTCCTCCTCCGCCATGGGGTTCGTGTCGTCGAAGCGCAGGTTGAAGAGGCCGCCGTACTCCTCGGCGATCGAGTAGTTCAGGTTGATGGCCTTCGCGTGCCCGATGTGCAGATAGCCGTTCGGCTCGGGAGGGAAACGCGTGTGGACGCGGCCGTCGTAGCGGCCGGTCCGATTGTCCTCCTCGACTATGGCCCGCACGAAATCGAGCGGCTTCTCCGCTGTGTTCTCTGGCATACGCCGGTCCCCTCTGTCGTCGCCGCCGTGCCCTGATGACGGCCAGCTCGTGGAAGGTCCGTCGCAAGCATTGTACGACGCTCCGGCGCCCCAGGCAAGGCGCCCCGTCTTGACACGCCGTCCCAGGCGGTGCTACGATGCTCCCCACGAGCGCGGCCCTGCCCGGGGCCGCGTTCCCGACTGCGCCGCGCCGGTTGAACGGAACGGTGCTCGACAGCCACGGCGACCATGAGCG
>WJMD01000096.1 GCA_014728125.1 Candidatus Effluviviaceae Genus V sp. | reverse complement strand
GCTGTGCGCGCTTGCCGCATTCGGCATCGACCTTCTGCTCGCGGGGGCTCCTGCGACAGGGCGTGACGAGACGGTGCGAGAGGATGAGTGGCGGCTGCCTCGCTACGATGTCCGCGTGACCTCCTGTTATCGTCCTCCGTCCGTCGGGATCGACCGACCCTTTGAGCTGCGCCACACTGGGAGCATGCCTCTCCGACCTTTCAGCGACACATCCATGTCGACCAGGGTCTTCGCCGTTGAGCTGCCGCAGGATCACCGCCTCTCTGTCCTGTTCTCCGAGAACACAGGCACCCCGAACCGCGACCGTGCCCGCGTCGTCGCGTTGGACAACGGTCCCGGCGACCCCAAGCCGCTCTGTGACGGACTTCTCCTTGGAGCGTACAGAACCCTGAGCGACAGAGAGCTGCGTCTTCTTTGCTGGCGCACGTCGCTCGGCTACGAGGAGGTATCCCGCGACTCCAGGCTGACCCCCGCAGACCTCTTCCTGCTGAACTACTCACGCGAGAAGCACATGGACCGGGAGCTGAGTCTTCTGCGTGCCCTCAGAAGAGCCGCTCGAAGAGAGTCCCTGAGAGCCGACTGCTTCCTCGAGACGCGCTCGCCCGACGGTTCTCTGGTGTCGCAGACGCGCATCGAGCCGAACCGGAATCCGCTCGGAGGCATGGCGGTCGAGTTGGCGGACCGAAGCGTAGTCCTCGTCGGCTTCAACAACGGCTACCAGGTCAGTGAGTCGCTCTACAGAGAGCTGGCGCTCCCTTCACTTGAGGCGCGGAGCTTCGAGTCCCGTCGCGCTCTGGTCCGGAAGTACGGGAGCTTCCGCGGGGTGATGGCGGTCGACCTCGAGACCGGAGGCCTGCTCTGGGAGAGGCCGCTTGGGGTCAACAATGGAGCTCAGCCGGCTGTTGTTGATCTCACCGGAGACGGGGTCGAGGAGATCGTGCTGTCCACGTACAGCCCCGCGAACGGTGTGAGCGCGCGCGGCACCACCGATCTCGGGTACTCGTATATCCTCTGCCTCGACGCCTCGGGCCGCGAGCTCTGGAGGCACCGGCGAAGGGGCTGGTTCACCGGGACGCTCGTCAGCGTTGCCGACGTGACGGGAGATGGGCGCCCTGATGTGGTCGCCGTCTGGGCGTCGACGAAGGACAGGCAGCCGGCGCGGGTCACCGTGATCTCAGGAGAGGGGCAGCTCGTAGCCGAACGCCCTCTCGTCGGGGCGGGCGGCCTGGTGTTGGCGGATGTCACCGGCGACGGCGCGAGTGAGATACTCGTCGGCGAGTCGACCGGACGTCTTCTTGCCCTCGACGGCCGGCTCCGCACGACATGTGAGGGCACGGCGGCAGAGCACACCGGGTTCCGAAACAGACACCTCATGCCGCTCGCAGCGAATGACCTGGACGGAGATGGAAGAATGGAGGTCGTCGCCGCTTCGGTGGGGTGGACGATCCACGAGTGGAACACGACGATCAGATATGGATCGATCGAACCGGACTCGGTCGCGTACCTCGTCGTCCTCGACGGCAAGCTTCGCGAGCTTGCCCGATGCGAGACCCCCAACCGGAAGACCGGGTGGGGGTGGGGCCTCGGGCGGCACGGCTGCCTCGTGGCGGACCTCGACGACAGCGGAACGAACGAGATCATCCTTGGACCGGTGGACGGGGCTCTTCGCTTCTTCGAGCTCGTTCCGGAAGGGGATGCGAAGTGAGAGCAGCCCGCGTCCTCGTGTTCTGCGTCGTCCTCCTCGCCTCGGCGGCAACCGATGGGGTCGCACTGGAGCTCTTCGAGGAGAACGTCCTTCCTCAACAGTCCGCTGTCGCCACCTGTGCGACGCTGACCGGGGAGCCCCGCGGCTCCTCCCTCTCCGTCGACAAGCGGGACCTTGTCATAGGGTACGACGATGGAGCGCTCGTCGTCTTCCAGTACGATCCGCGAAGTCTGAACGCACCGGCCCACACGATCCGTCTCTCTTCGACAGAACCAGTGCTGGATGTTGTCGGCGTCCGCCCGGTCCCCAGCCGCTCATCAAGACAGGACGCCTTCGTGATCGCCCTCCAGCGCCGCAAGGCGTCCCTCGTGAGCACCGAGTCGATGCAGGTGGTTCACGAGACGGCTCTGCCGGGAATCGGAAGCTCGGGCTCGTTCGTGACGATCGACACGGATGAACGGGTCTGTCTCCTGGGAGGACCGTCGCCGCTGGAACTGGACGTTCGTCCGGCAGCTGACTCCTGGGAGCTCGTCGCCACCGCGCTGCCGGGACGGCTGGGCTCCTCGGCCGCGGCCGTTGCGATGAAGGACAGGCTCTTGTTCCTTCGGGAAGACCACGTGACCGAGGTGTCGGACGGTGGCCTCAGTAAGGTCCCCTTGGCGACCGGTGGTGTGGTTTCTTCGGTGTACGGCGCCTTCGGCGACTTCCTCGTCGTCGCATCGCGAGCCGACACCCTGAGTATCGTAATACTCGAAGAGCGTAGCGACGCCTGGTACGTCAGAGCGACGGTCCCCCTTCCCGGGGAGACGGGGACGCTCGTTGCGCTCACAGACACGACTCTCGTCGCCGCCGGTGGAAGGAGGGTCGCGTCGGGCGACTCCATCGGCTGGTTGGCGGTCGTGGACCCATCTGGTCGCGTCCTGGCCGAGGAAGAACAGCCGTTCCCCGTTTCGCATCTCGAGACGACGGATGGCTGGGTGGCGGCGCACGGGACGGACGGCGTGCTCTCCGTGTACGACTCACAACTCACGCCCCTCTGGGACCACGCTTCGATGATGCGCCCGGTCGACGTGCTCGCCGGCGACTTCGACGGGGAGGGGTCTCTCGACCTCGCGGTCGTCGGGAGAGTACGGCAGAGACATTCCCGAGCGGTCGTCGACTCCATGAGGGCGTTCCTTGAGCGTCCCGACCTCTTCGGCGACGCCGCACTTGTTGGGTCGGACGCCGCAGGACGAGGGGGGCGGTACGTACGACAGGTCTCGAGGGCCGTCATCTTCATGAGCGGACGAGGCGAACTTGAGGAGCTGCTCGGCCGTGAGATGAGGCTCGCCGAGGAGCGTCTTCTGAGAGGAGAAGCCGACAGCGCCGCGGTCCTTGCGAACCCGGGATGCTCCCTGAACTCCGTCCTCGACGATGTTCTCACGCTGCGGCAGGAG
>WJMD01000095.1 GCA_014728125.1 Candidatus Effluviviaceae Genus V sp. | reverse complement strand
GTGGTCATGCCGACGAAATGCGGAGCGAGCGCCGGCGGCGCCGCGCCGACGTGAGGCTTCGCGGTGGAGAGGACGACGCTCACCCCGTCCCAGTCCTCGCCGGTCGATTGCACAAGACGGGCCCCGTAGGAGAGCTCAACCACGTCGTCCTGCTCCATGTAGCGGACGGCATACTCGGGCGTCCACTCGGCCCCTGGAACGATGTAGGAGAGCTCAACGCGCATCGTGCCCGGCTCGTCGACTTCGCACTCGACCGCCAGCACGCGCTGCCGCGATGCGACCTGCATCGCCTCGAGCTCGGCGCGGAGGTGGTTGCGCCTCTCGACGAGTTCCTGCGTCTCCTCGAGCACCCCGCGAAGCTCGGATTTGACGTTCATCAGCTCGCGCTCGTAGAAGTCGAGGAACGCCGTCCACTCCGTAACGCCGAATGAGCGGTCGGCCAGGCGCTCCTCGGCGAGACCGGAGGAAAAGCCGCCGATCGACTCGGTCAGGTTCTCACGCTCGGACAGTGTCTTCCTCCGGAGTTCCAGTTCCTTGAGCTCGTCCTTGATCCGTCCGAGCTCGCTGCGGTACTCCGCGGCTCTCGGCGGAAGCGTGGTGTCGCCCGAGGCCCTCCTGAAGTCGATGCCGACGATGCGGGCGCCCTCGAGTCCGGAACCGACGACGTCCAGCGACGACTCAACGGCGCCCCCGGGAAGGTCGCGGCAAAGAAGACGGTAGCTCCCCGCTTCAAGCGTGACCTCGCCCTCGCGCACGATCTGTGCCTGCCGACTGTACACGGTGGCCGACACGATCTCGGTCGCGATCGGGGTCTCCGTTTGTGCGGGAGCAGATGCCGGAACTGCAGCGAGGCAAAGAAGGACAGAGAGCGGAACGAGCATCTGGCGGGCGGGAACAGTAGGCTTCCGTGACATCGCGAGCCTCCCTGGATTGCGACATCGTCCATAGGGGCAGTCGTCCGTGGCTCCACCTGCAGTATACAGGAAGAGGCCGCGTCCGTCACGAACGCGGCCTGGACTCCGCATCGCTCCGGTGGGAGCGAGGTCGCTCCCACCAGCGAATTCCGTCGGATGTGTGCTCGATGAACCGGAAACAGCTGCCGGGCCGGAGGCTCACTCCCCTCCTAGCCCAAGCACCCGTCGGATATCCTCTGAGTGCGCATCGCAGTGCTCGTAGGTGTTCTGCGCGACGATCTGCCAGGGGATCCAGTCGGACGGCATGTTCTTGAACCGCCCTGGGTCGTGGAGGTCTTCCTCCTCCATTCCATTGAGCGCCTGGGCGAGCGCGTGGCGAACCTCGAGCGTCTCCGCGAGAATGGCGTCGAGCGGGCGGTGCCTGTTAGCCTCGGTGATGGTGGCATTGCGGGCCTCGGGAGACAGCTTCCAGAGCTCCGAGCCGGAGAGCACATGAGTCCGGAGAAGCGTCGCGACCTCACGCTGATACCATGCGATGTGTGCGATCACGTCCTTCAGCGTCCTCCCGTCATCCTCGACCACAACACTGATTTTGTCGTGATCGATGCTTCCGACGAGAGCGTTCCAAGCTTCGCAGCTCTCCTTCACGCGAGCCAGCAGTTCCTCCTTCGTCATCGTCAGCTCCTCCAGGTTCTGCTCCTGTTGGTTCTTCGGGCTGGTCCTCCCCGGGACATCCCACACGGCCTACTCCTTCGGTATTTGCTCGTCCAACACCTCGCGCACCTTCTCAGCGAGCTCCCGCACCTGGAACGGCTTCTGGATCAACGAGACTCCGTCCTCTACGATGCCGCGGCGGGCGATGGCGTCCGCCGTGTAGCCGGACATGAACAGCACTCTGATGTCGAGGAACCTCTCGAGAACGCGGTTGGCGAGTTCGCGTCCGTCCATCTCCGGCATGACGACATCTGTGATGAGCAGCGCGGGCACTTCATCGATATCGTCCAGGAGCGCGAGCGCCTCCGACGGGGTCCCGGCAGGATGTACTGTGTACCCGATCCTGCTGAGCGCGCTCTCGCACAGACGGAGAATCGACTCTTCGTCCTCGACAACGACGAGCACCTCGCCCTTTCCTTCCTGTTTACGTCCTGTGGGCCGGCCCGCGGTTCTGTCCTCCTCGCCCTCGTAGCGGGGGAAGTAGACAGTGAAGGTCGTCCCCTCTCCGGGTTGGCTGTCGACCGAAATGTGTCCGTTGTTCTGCCTGACGATGCCGTAGACCGTCGAGAGACCGAGACCGGTCCCTTCGCCGACGCCCTTGCTTGTGAAGAACGGATCGAAGATCTTCGACAGGGTCTCCGCGTCCATGCCCCGACCGGTGTCGGCGACCGTCAACACGACGTACTCGCCCGGTGCCGGGTCCTCCTCGCTGATGGACTCGCCCTCCGAGACCGTGATGTTCTCCGTCCCGATAACGATCCTGCCCGCTCCATCGATCGCGTCGCTGGCGTTGACAACGAGGTTGGCCAGAATCTGGTTGACCTGCGTCGGGTCGATCCTGACGTGCCAACTCTCACTCGCCGACTCCCAGTCGAGCTCGATCTCTTCGGCGATGAGGCGGTTGAGCATCTTGGTCGTGCCCCCGACCGTCTGGTTGAGGTTCAGGAGCTTTGGCTCGGCGACCTGCTTTCTGGCGAACGCAAGCAGCTGTCTCGTCAGCTCGGCCGAGCGTTCGGCCGCCGAGCGAATCTCCTCGATTTCATCTCGCAGCTCGCTTTCCTGAGCGAGCTTTCCGAGGAGCAGCTCGGTGCCTCCGAGCATGACCTGCAGCATGTTATTGAAGTCGTGAGCGACCCCGCCTGCGAGTCTGCCGACCGATTCCATCTTCTGCGCCTGCATGAGCTCGGCCTGTAGCCGCTCCCGCTCCTCCTCTGCCCACTTCCGCTCTGTGATGTCGTGCGTGAAGCCGAGGTAGCGTCTCTCGGACAACCTCACTGCAGCCAGCAACCAGCGCCTAACGTCACCATCCTTGCGCTCGATCTCGATCTCCCCTTCCCATGCGCCACGCTCAGCCAGGAACCGGAACGACTCCAACCCGGCTTCGCGTTCAGCGGGGGAAGACAGTTCGAGAACCCGCATGCTCAGGAGTTCCTCCTCGGAGTAGCCCGACATCCTGCAGGCCTCCGGGTTCACGTCGATGTAGCGACCTGACTCATCAACAACGAAGACGCCGTACGGAGCGCTCTCTACGTAGCTCCTCCAGCGCCTCTCGCTTTCTCTCAGCGCGTCGATCGCCGTCTTCTGTTCCGTGATCATCGGGAAGACGACGATGCCGGCAATGGTCTTTCCGGTACGGCTTCTGAGCGGCGCTGCGCTTGCGGCGATCCACTCGTCTCCGTCGGGCCTGCGCACGATGATCTCGGCGCCTTCCGTCGTCTCACCCTTCTGAATTGCCCTGGTCAGGGGAAGGTCCTCGACACAGTACGGCGTCCCGTCGGGGTGAAATGTGGGCCAGTACTCGCGGTGCTCGTCGAGCCTGATCTCGCCGATGTCGTCGGGGATCTGAACCAGGAGGTCCTTCGCCGCCTGGTTGATATGAGTGATCGTCACGTCTGGAGCGGCAGCGATGATGACAGGAACGGGGCTCTGTTCCACGGCGAAGTGGAGGAGCTGCTGCGTCCGCTCCCTCTCCGACTCGGCCCTCTTTCGCTCCGTGATGTCCTGGAACGTCCCACGCAGCCGAATGCAACGCCCGTTCTCCACGACGGGCTCCCCGTAGGCCCTGCACCAGATCACAACGCCGGGCGCGGTCCTGACCTGGAGTTCGAGGTCAAAGGGCTCTCCGTCCTCGACAGCTCGCCAGTAGGCCTTCTCGAGGATCGCCCTGTCTTCGTCGAGATAGTAGTCGAAGTGCTCGTGAACTCCGGGCGGCCTTGTTCCGTACTCGATGCCGATAATGTCGTAAAGGGCCCTGGTCCATACTGCCTCGCCGGTGGCCATGTCGTGTTCCCAACCACCGATTTTCGCCATCCGCCCGGTTTCGTTGAGTATCCGTTCCTGTTCGTGGAGTTCCTCCTCGGCGAGCTTCCTCTCGGTGATGTCACGCGAAACACCCTGGATAGCGACGGGGTGACCGTCGTCATCGAGAACGAACTTCGCTGCGACCTCCAGGGGAACCTCGGCGCCGTTCCTGTGCAGCATGCAGGTCTCGAGCACGGTCGAGAGACGCTCGGGGAGAGCAGAGACAGCCTCGCGGATTGCGTTCTCGATCCGAACGTACTCCTTCCCGGCGACGTAGTCCCTAAGGTGGGTTCCGATCATTTCCTCGGGCGTGTAGCCGAACAGCGACTCACTGGCAGGGTTGATGTAGATGAAGCGCTCGTCGAGTCCCATCAACCAGATGCAATCGACCGTGTTCTCGGCGAGGAGCTTGTACCGTTCGCGCAGCTCGCGCTGCTGCTTCGACTGCTCTATCTGCCGGATAGCGAACGCGATGTCGTTCGCCATCTCGCCGAAGAGCCTCCGTTCGCTCTCGTCGGTCATGAACTCCCTCGGCACGGAGACAACAAAGGCGCCGTAAACTGTGCCCCCGAATTCGAGCCTCGCTCCGAAGGCCGCTTCATCTCCGTCGCCCACTGCGTTCAAATCGCCGGGGGCGTGCGGGATCGTCGTCACCCCGGGGCTTTCGAGGATCTCTCGAATGCAATGGGACACCCGACCCATCGCGGCGGCGGCGCGGAGACGGTCCGCAGCGCTCTGGTCACCTGAGGCCGCCATTGTCAGGAGACCCCCTTCAGTGTCGACCAGCACGATGTAGGCGCTTCCCCTGCGAAGCGTCTCGGTCATGGCGATGCAGGCGCCCTGGATCAGCCTGTCAATGTCCTTTTCGCGTATTGTGAGCTGGTTGACATCGCGTATCGCCGTGAGCACGCTGACGAGGTGGTTCTGACGACGGTGAACCGCCTCGAGCCGACGCCGGCGCTCACGCTCCTCCGTCATGTCCCGGAAGACGAGAACGACACCGACAGTATCACCCTCCTCGTCTCGTATGGGCGCCGCGCTGTCCGCTATGGGATGCTCGGTGCCGTCCCTCGAGACAAGAACGCTCTTGTTTCCCAAAGCGACGATGACGCCTTCGCTCAGGACCGTCTCGACGGGGTTCTCGACACGATCTCCTGTCTTCTCGCTCCTGATGGAGAGAACTTCGTCGAGGGGCCGACCGTGCGCACCCTCTGCCTGCCAGCCGGTCAGTCTCTCGGCCTCGTGGTTCATGAGCTCGACCCGGCCGTCGGCGTCGGTGGAGATCACTGCGTCGCCGATGCTCTTGAGCGTGATGCCCAAACGCTCGCCCATGTGGCTCAGCGCGGTCTCCGCCTCGAAGAGCCGTTTGAAACGAGTCCGCTCGCCCCGCTGCCACACCAGGACGAAGGCGAGGACCAAGAGGAGCAGAGTGCCGGCTATCGTTGAGAGCAGCAGAACCGAGCGGCGCCTGACGGGTGCGAAGGCCTCCTCGGCGTCCATCTTCGCCACCATCGACCACGGGAGTCCGGGCACATCGAGGGCGACTGCCAGGACCTCGACGTCCCGATAGTCCCGGCCGCGCATGACTCCGTAGTCGCCAGAGGCCGCGGCCACCGCTGGAAGGTCGGTTCGGGACATCGGAAGTCGCAGTGCGAGTGCCGCATTCTCAGCGTGTCGAAGTTCGTTGAGGAAGACAACGCTATCCTCCTCTTGTCTCACAAGGAGCGTCTCGGCGGTGCGGCTCCTTGTGGGCCAGCTCTGGACAATCGGGAAGAGCGAGGTCATAGCGTCGCTCAGGAGGACGATGAGAGCGGCGGGCTCGTCATCGTCGCCGGGAGCATAGATGGGCGCGAACGTGCTGACGTGAGCCGCCTTCTGGAACTGGTCGAACTGGATGTCGGAGACGACGGGCAACCTCGACCGAGCGGCCTGCAGGAGTGCCCGGCGTGCGAGCGTACCCATCGGCCCGGTGCGACCCGCGACACTCATCAGAATGCTGCCGTCGGGATCGACGAGCAGGACGTCTTCGTAACCGTACTTCTCCTGGAGGTCCCTGAAACGCGTGCGAAGCTCATCTTCGACGACGACGTTGGTGGGATCGCCGACGTAGAATGAAACCTCCTGGCGCAGCTTGGGGAGCGCCGTCAGAACCCCGGCATCGGCGCGTCGCTCTCGCGTCCACAACTCGATCTGCTCGGCCTTCAGACGCCCGATTGCCGCTAGCTCCATTTCAATCTGTGTCGCGTGCCCCTGTCGCTCCATGCGATAGAACATCACGCCGCCGAACGCTATGGCGACAATAACGACGGGGAAGACGACCTTCATCCAGATGGGCATCGTCTTCACGTTCGGCTCTCCCTCGCATGGGCCTGTGAGATCGCGGGAAACGGCGAGCCCCTCGGTGGACATTCCGGCAAGTGGATGGGGCCCCGTGGAGGAGACTCACCTCAGCACATCGACTTCCGGCAGCTGCAGTCTGGAGTTCCTCACTTGCTACGTTCGCTCGCGGCTGTCTCCAGCGTCACGGATCAACCGTCGGAGACAGCGATCGTCCTCCGTCGCCACCACTCCATGTTGCAAGGACCGCTCCGATGAACGCTCCTTCAGCTAGAAACCGGACATCTCATGGCGCAGCGATGCCATTGACGGGCCGTTCATGCCGATCTGCTCCGGTGGAAGCGGATTTCCTTGACACTCCGCAGAGGACATAGATACGCTCGGGCTCACCATGTCACACGCTCTCAAGCGCCTCATCAAGCGGCGGTCCGCCGTCCTTCTGCTCGTCATCGTCGTCCTCACGATCGGCGTCCGCGTCGGCTTCGTGATGACGCTCGACGACGAGCTCTACTGGCCGGACCCGAGGTACTTCGACACGATCGCATGGCGGATCGTGTCGGAGGGACGCATCGCGACGGGCGAGCCTGACGAGATGGCCGTGCTCCGACCGCCGTTCCAGGCGTTCGTGATGAGCGTGCCGTACGCTCTGGCCGGGCACTCCTATCGCGCGGCCTACCTCTTCCAGGCGCTCCTTTCGGGGTTCATTCCTCTCCTGCTCTATCTCATCGCGCGCGACTCGCTCGGGAAGGGGGTGGGCCTGCTCGCGGCCTTCTTCGGGGCGTTCTATCCCTATTACGTCTACATGGCCGGTGCGCTCTACCCGACCCAGACGGCGACGCTCCTCATGCTGGCCTTCGTCTACTTCGCCATGAAGACCCGAAAGCGCCCGAAGGTCTCCTTCGCCTTCGCGCAGGGCGTCGCGCTCGGCGCGCTCGTCCTGACGCGCCCCGTCTCGCTCATCTTCGCGCCGTTCGCGTTCCTTTGGACGCTTCGCTGGAAGCGGAACATCCTCGCCGCAGTGGTTCTCGCTCTGGCCGCCATGGCCGTGGTCCTGCCGTGGACCGTCAGGAACTCCATCGTCTCCGGCGAGTTCATCCCGGTCTCGGCCGTCGGCGGACACGCCTTCATGCTGGGGAATCACCCGGACGCGACCGCGACGTCTCAGACGCGGACACCCGTGCCGGAGGACCTCGCCGAGGCACGGAAGACGACGCCGCCCGGCGCGTGGGATCAGATGTGCATGGACCGCGGACTCGAGTATGTGCGCGACGACCCCGGCCGGTTCGTCTCGCTCTACCTCCAGAAGCTGGTGAACTACTACCGCTTCTACCCTGACACCATCGAGAAGAACGAGTTCACGGGCTCGCGCACGACGTGGATCGCGCTCCTGACGAGCGGCCCGGCCATCATCCTCGGCCTTGCGGGCATGTGGCTTGCTCGGAGGAAGTGGCGCGAGCTTCTGCCGGCCTACGCTGTCGTGATCCTCTACTCGCTTCTCTATCCCGCGTTCACGACGTGTGTGCGGTACCGGCTGCCGCTCGACGCGTATCTGCTGCTCTTCGCGGCCGCCGCGCTCGCCTACATCGGTAGACGCATGGCGCGCGACCGGCATCGGTCTCAGACGCCGGACCCGCCCGCGGCCGCATGACCCCACGGAGAAGTCGACGTGACTGACAAGCCGCCGCGCCTGAGCGTGCTGATACCCGCTTACAACGAGGCCGGCACGATCGCCGAGATCATCCAGCGTATCCTGTCGACCGGTCTCGGACCCGAGATCATCGTCATCGATGACGGTTCGACAGACGAGACGGCCGACATCGTCCGGGGACTCACGGAAGACGGCGACATCACGCTGATCGAGCTCGAGCGGAACAGAGGCAAGGGTGCGGCGGTCCGCGCGGGCATCCCGCGCGCCACGGGGGATGTCATCATCATCCAGGACGGCGATCTCGAGTACGATCCCGCCGACTACCACGCGATCCTCGCTGAGTTCGACGACCCGGACGTTCAGGTCGTCTACGGCTCACGCAGGCTGAGGCGCGACAACCCGATGTCGTCGCCAATCTTCTACATGGGCGGCGTGTCGCTGACGCTCATCACCAACATGCTCTACGGGACCGGCATCACGGATGAACCGACCTGCTACAAGGCCTTTCGAACCGAACTCCTGAAGAACCTCCCGCTCAGCTGCGAGGGCTTCGAGTTCTGCCCCGAAGTGACGGCGATGGTCGCGAAACGGGGTATCCGGATCCGCGAGGTGCCCATCAGGTACGCGCCCCGCAGGAAGTCCGAGGGAAAGAAGATCCGGACGAAGCACTGGTTCGAGGCCGTCGGGACGCTTCTTCGCGAACGTCTCAAGGGAAACGAGTAGCCGATGAGCGCTGCACCGGTGCGGAGACACACGCTTCTTCTGGGCGCCGTTCTCGTCCTGGCGCTCCTCCTGAGGCTCGGGTTCTGGTTCGGCGTCGTCGGCTTCGATTCGAGCGGCTGGGGCGACGAGCCCGACTACCACCGGCTGGCATCATCGGTCGCCGCGGGCGAAGGCCTGAAGAGTCCCCTCGGCGAGCCGACGGCGGCCCGCCCTCCGCTCTACCCCATCATCGTCGGCGGACTCTACTCGATCCTCGGAGACGACCCCGACGTCGCGCGCGCCTTCCAGGTTCTTCTCGGCGTCCTCGCCGTCCTTCTCGTCTACCCTCTCACGCGGCGGCTCGCGACGCCCGGCGGCGCGCTCCTCGCCGCTTTCCTCGCGGCTGTGAACCCGGCGCTCATCTACATGAGCGGTCTCATCATGTCCGAGAACCTCTACATCCTCGCCATCCTGAGTGTCCTGCTGCTCCTCGTACGGGACGCGCGCGAACCGCGGGAGCCGGCGTCGGTCCGCACGTACCTCATCGTCGGCGCGCTCTCGGGCGCAGCGTACCTCGCACGTCCGCAGATGCTGTTCTTCGCCGCGTTCGTGGGATTCGCTGTGCTGTGGGCGCGACCCCTCCCATGGCGCGGGAGACTGCTCCGCCTCGCCGTGATGGTGCTCGCGGCGGCCGTCGTGGTTTCGCCGTGGCTCGCGCGGAACTACCGGCAGTTCGACGCCTTCGTCCCGTCGACGACGCACGGTGGGATCACGTTCTACGAGAGCAACAACGAGCTCATCCCGACGAACCCGGAGTTCAAGGGCATCGTGGTCCTGCCGAGGAAGGCCGTGCCCGGGTGGGACGAGCTCAAGGACCTGCCGGAGGTCGAGTACAACCGCGAGGCCTTCGGAAAGGGCATCAACTTCATCCGCTCGCATCCGGCGCTCTCGCTCCGGATGGCGTGGTGGAAGTTCCTGAGGTTCTGGAGGTTCGACGCC
>WJMD01000094.1 GCA_014728125.1 Candidatus Effluviviaceae Genus V sp. | reverse complement strand
TCACGTCCACGGCTACGCGGGCACGTTCTACGAGAACCGGTTCGTCAGCGAGATGGGCGACGCGCTCGCGTCGGCCGGCGTGGCGATGCTCGCCGTCAACAACCGCGGTCACGACTACGTGGCCGACAACCTGAGCGGCTCTGGGTCGGGGACGACCACGGTCCCGGGCGGGGCCGCGTACGATCTCTTCGAGCGAACGCTCGATGACATCGATGCGTACGTCGGCCATGTCAGAGACCGGGGCTTTGAGTCGGTCTGGTTCTCAGGACACAGCCTGGGAACGCTGCGTGTCGTGCACTACCTGAGCGAGCGAGGAGAGGACGGCGTACGCGGCATCGTCCTGATATCCCCGCCGGACATGTTCGGGCTGCTCGATCAGCGGACAGAAGGCCGGTTCGAGGCCGTCGTGAGCGAGGCCCGGGAGTTCGTCGAGGCCGGAAGGGGTGACGAGCTCATCACCGCTGGTCGGGACCATCCCGTCTCCGCCGCATCGCTGGTGAGTCTCTACGGCGACCCGTCCGTGACCGATGTCTTCGCTGTGCGCCAGGGCGACGAGGGCGACTACGACCGCATCGAGAAGCTGAGCGTTCCGGCGCTCGTGACCATGGGGGACGTCGAGGAAGCGGTGACGATCGACCCGGCACGGGCAGCCGAGCTCGTGGCGTCGCACCTCGGAGGCGAGGCATCGTGCGTCGTGATATCCGGTGCGAACCACGTCTACTGGGGACACGAGGTTGAGCTGGTCCGGGCGATCGTCGGCTTCGTCGACGCGGCCGGACAGAGGGCATCCCGATGAGCCGGGAGAGAACGACTGCGAGGAGCATCGTCATTGAGGGCGGCCGGGTCGTCGGCCCGATCGACTCCTTCAACGCGTCCGTCCTCATCGAGGACGGGACGATCAAGGCCGTCGGTCGGCACATCGAGGTCCCGAGGGACGCAGAACGCTTCGACGCCCGCGGCATGCTCGTCCTGCCGGGAGCCGTCGACGTCAGAACGCACGTGGGGGTCGAGCACTCGGGGCACGAGTCGTCGGGCTTCGGGGACACGGCGGGGGAGGCGGCGCTGGGTGGGGTCACGACCTTCATGGCGCACGCCTATCCGGTCAAGGGACAGTCGCTCCCCGACGCGGTCGATGCGGCCGTGCTCGAGGCGACGGGCGTCTCGCACGTCGACTTCGCGTTCCACGCGGGGTTCACCCGGATCGAAGAGCGCTCTGACGGCGAGATCGCGGACCTGGTTGAGCTCGGGGCACCCAGCCTCGTTGCGAACACGGGCGGCATCGATGACCCGACGGCCCTCGGGGACGATGAGCTTTACGGTCTCCTGCTGGAATCCTCGCGCGAGGGGGCCCTCGTCTCTGTGCGGAGCGAGACCGGCTGGTTGACCAGGCGCAGAACCGGCCGCCTTGCGGAGAAGGGTCGGCTGGGGGCCCGCGCGCTGGCCGCGTCGCGCCCCAGCTACGCTGAGGGTGAGGCCGTGGCGCGTACGCTTCGCGCCGCCTTCCAGGCCGACGCCCCCGTGTGCATCGCCAACGTATCGACCGGGGAGGCGCTGACTGCGGCCGAAGAGGCGATCGACCTCGGCGTCGACGTCTACTGTCAGACGGCATCGCACTACCTGGTGCTCGACGAGGACCTGCTTCAGCGGTCAGACGGACATCGCTTCGCGACGCTTCCGCCGCTCCGCGGCAGTGCGCACAGGGAGGCGCTCTGGCAGGGGATCGAGGACGGGTTCGTTCAGGTCGTCGCGAGCGACCACTGCTCCTTCACCGCGGACGAGAAGGACGAGGGCTCCGACGACTTTCGGCGGATTCCGCCGGGCGTGCCGTCGATCGGCACGCTGCTCCCTGTGCTGTGGACTGCCGGTGTCCGCGAGGGACGGATGACCGAGAACGAGCTCGTCGACCTGATCGCGACACAGCCCTCGGAGATCTTCGGACTCTACCCGAGGAAGGGCGCCATCCGTGAGGGGGCGGACGCCGACCTCGTCATTCTCGACCCGGAGCTGACGCTCGACGCGACCCCTGACGTCGTCGGCGGTCACTCGGACTACGCCGTGTACGACGCCGGGGCGCTGACCGGATGGCCCGTGGCGACGATGGTCCGCGGCGTCTGGGTGGTCGAGAACCGACGGCTGGTGGGGGCCCCTTCCCATGGGGCGTTCGTCCCGAGGAAGACCGTCTGTCAGCGGCCCGGCGTGCGGTAGCGGTCGGGCGTCCAAGCGGCGGTCTGAAACGGGAACGGCGCGGGTTCATGTCCCGCGCCGTCGTACTTCGGCTTACCTGACAGAGGCCGCCCGCGCCCCGACGTGTCACCGGTAGATCGCCTTGATCGATCCCCACGACACATCCTGAACCGGCGAGGTGCACGCGTCGCACCCCTCGTAGCCCGACCCGATGAGGAAGTCCCACGGGTTGTTCGACTTGATGCAGACCGAGTTCGAGCAGAGTCGGAAGTTCCTGGATCCCATGTCGCAGAAGAGCGGGTCGTCGACCAGGACGTCCTCGCCCCAGAGGTCGTCTCCGCCCTCGTTGCCGTACGCCACGCAGCGCGTGGTCTCGAGCGCCGAGTAGTCCTCGCGGTGGATGGCGCCGCCTCCGCCGGTGTTGAACGCGAGCAGGGTGTTCTTGACGGACATGAACTCGTAGGTCACGTCGGCCTTCGAGTAGATGCCGGCGCCGTACCGGGCGGAGTTCAGCGCGAACGTGCAGTTCTCGATGACCGGCGTCCGCTCGGATTTCGTGACGGCGTACAGTCCTCCTCCCCGGTCGGCCGTGTTCTCGGCGATTGTGCAGAAGTTGACGACCGTGGCGGAGAAGCCGCTGATGAAGAGCGCGCCCCCCAGGTTGGCCTCGTTTTCATAGAAGTGGGAGTTCTTGACGATGGAGGCCGTCGTGGGAAAGCGTATCTCCTCTTCGGGAGGCGTCGAGCCCGCGAAGACGGCGCCGCCCTCACTGGCCACGTTCCCGGTGAAGTCGCAGCTCGACACGACGATAGCCGATTCGGTCTTCGACGAGATTGCCCCGCCGTTGAGGTTGGCCGTGTTGTCGGTGAACTCGCAGGTGCGGAACTCAGGAGAGGCCTGATATGTGTACACGGCGCCGCCGTAGTCGTTCGCATGGTTGTCGGCGAAGTTGCAGTAGTAGATCTTCGGGGACGAGTACGGTCCCGAGAAGATGGCGCCGCCGTAATCGGCCTCGTTCGACACGAACTCACAGTCGATGATGAGCGGGTCGGCGCCCCACAGGTAGATCGCGCCGCCTTCGAGGCCGAGCCCCGTATCGCCGAACTCATAGCCGCTGCCGTTCTGGAACGTGAAGCCCTCGACGGCGCAGTGGTCCGACTCGCCTCGCTCGAGAACGAGTGCCGGCCCTTGTCCCTCGCAGTCGATCACCGTGACGCCCGCGCCCGATGTCGACTTGAGCACGAGGTCCCTGCCCACGAAGTCGATCCGGCGGTTGCCGGGGCCCGTGTAGGTGCCGGGGGAGACGAGAATGGTGTCGCCCGAAGAGGCGGCCGCGAAGGCCTCTCCGATCGTCACGTAGGTCTGGGTGCCGGAGTCGTCGACCGTGTGCGTCGTGGCTGCGGCGACGGCGGGAATCAGGGCGAGGATGATCACCGCTCTGTGGCAGCACTTCATGGCATGTCCCTCCTCTCACAGGGGGAGGCATCTGGAGTATAGCACACGTCGCCGGAAGCTCCCAGCTACTCCCCCCCCCTCATCGAATCTGACTCAGTTACTCATCCTAACGTTTGCTCGAAGTCTCGCAAGCGTGCGCCCCATCACGGGCCCGCCAGGGCGAATCACGTTGACATGCCGCGTTCCGTAGCGTAGGCTTATCAGTTCTGAAACGCCTACTGCTAGGCGCTATTTCGCTCCGGAGCCGTCCCTGGGTCCCGAACCACAGCGGCTCCGGCGGACGCGTCTTTGCGTCGCTACCGGCTGTCGCACGTCTCACGGCGTCGACGGTCGATGCGCGGCTCGGAACGGGGGGTGGGGAACGATGGAGTACACGCAGTCCGGCGATCTGATCCTCGTGCGGCTTCATCAGGATGAGGATCTCTACGAACAGCTCAAGGCCGTAGCCGAAGCATGCGACGTCCGGACCGGTGTCGTGCTCTCCGGTATCGGCATGCTCAAGCAGGCGGAGCTCAACTTCTTCGTCAAGAACGGGGAGTACTCCGCGGTGCTCTTCCCCGAGCCCATGGAACTCGTGTCGATGACGGGCAACATCATCAAGCAGGACGGCGACTGGCACTTCCACGTCCATGCCGTGCTGGCCCGGCACACAAAGGAGGCCGTCGCCGGACACCTCTCGAAGGGCAAGGTCAACGTCACCAACGAGATCGTCATCCTCAAGACGGACGCGAAGGCGAAGCGCAGGCTCGACGGTGCGACCGGGCTCATGGCGCTCTCGCTGGGCGGGGAGTGATCGATGTCTCCGACGCCGATCGAACTGGCGGAGATAGCGAAGGTCGTCAGGCGCGACGTCCTCACGATGATCCTCGAGGCGGGCTCCGGGCACGTCGGAGGGTCGCTGTCTGCCGTGGACGCGCTCGTCGTGCTCTACTGGGACGCCATGCGTGTCAAGCCGGAGGACCCAGCTTGGGACGATCGCGATCGCTTCATCCTGTCCAAGGCGCACGCCGCGCCGGCGCTCTACTCCGTCCTGGCGCGTCGAGGGTTCTTCGACGTCAAGGAGCTGATGACGTTCCGCAAGCTGAAGTCAATCCTGCAGGGATTCCCTGACATGCAGACGACGCCGGGCATCGACGCCTCGGTGGGCTCGCCCGGACAGGGACTCTCGATCGCGAACGGGTGCGCCATCGCCGCGAAGCGCGACAGGAAGGAACATCGCGTCTACTGCCTCATGGGTGACGGCGAGGCGCACGAGGGACAGGTGTGGGAGGCCGCGATGACGGCCGCGCACCACAAACTCGACAACGTCTGCGTCATCATCGATCGCAACAAGATGATGGGTGACGGAAACACGGAGAACATCGTCGCCCTCGCTCCGCTGTCGGACAAGTGGCGGACCTTCAACTGGCACGTCATCGACCTCGACGGTCACGATGCCGAGCGGCTGTCGGGCGCCCTCTCCGAGGCGGCGTCGGTCAAGGGCCGGCCGACGGTCGTCCTTGCCCGGACCGTCAAGGGAAAGGGCGTGCCGTTCATGGAGGGACGGGCGGAGTGGCACGATCGTCCTCTCACCGAGGAGATGTACGAAGAGGCGATGAAGGCCCTGGCCTGACGAGCCGACCGGACGCCGTCCGGATGAGACGCACGAACGCCGCCGGCCGGCGGCGTCGGAGGATTCCTGAATGGTGGAGACGGGACTCGTCGACATCGCGCACAGCGTGATCGAGACCGAGGCCACGAACAGCGGCTACGAGCGCGGGCTGATCGAGCTCGCCGAGCGCGGTGACGACATCATCGTGATGGACGCGGACCTGGCCGGCTCCAGCGGGACGGCCGAGTTCCGGAAGCGGTTCCCCGATCGGTTCATGGACATCGGACTCTGTGAACAGGACATGATCGGTACGGCGGCCGGGCTCGCGCTGGCCGGCAAGTGTGTGTTCGTCACGACGCACGGAATGCTCGCGGCCGGCAAGGCGTGGGACATCATCCGCTCGACGATCTGCTACGGGTCGCTCAACGTCAATATCTGCGGCGCCGACGCCGGCCTGTCGGCCGGGGCCGCGGGAGGTTCCCGGCAGTCGCTCGAGGACGTCGCCGTCATGCGAACGCTCCCCGGGATGACGGTCGTCGTGCCCGCCGATTCGGTGCAGGCGGCGCGGGCTACCGTGGCGGCCGCCCGGATCCCCGGTCCAGTCTACATGCGCATGGCGGCCACGCGCGTGCCCGTCGTGACGACCGACCTCACGCCGTTCATCGTCGGACAGGGCAGCGTGTATCGCCAGGGTCAGGACGTGACCGTGATCGCCTGCGGCGTCATGGTCTACGAGGCGATGAAGGCGGCAAGGACGCTCGAGGACACGGGAATCTCGGTGCGCGTCATCAACTGCCACACGATCAAGCCGCTCGACAGGGCCATCGTCGGGCGGGCGGCGGCGGAGACGTCGGCCATCGTGACGGTCGAGGAGGGCTCCATCATCGGCGGCCTCGGCGGCGCCGTTGCGGAGGCCCTGACACACACGGAGCGACCGACCCCCATCAGGATCATCGGAGTAGGAGACAGGTTCGGCGTCTCGGGCGAGCACGAACAGCTGCTCGCTCATTTCGGTCTCAAGGCGCGGGACATCGCGCAGGCCGTCAGGGACGTCCTGAAGAAGCGTACGGAGTCGGGTGATACGGACGGCGGCGTCTGAGCCCGCCGTGGTGCGTTGACGAGGCTCCGCGAGGGGCCGTGAGAGCGACACAAGGAGGACTGACATGTTCGCGGAGCGCATGAACAGGTTGGGTACTGAGACCGCGTTCGAGGTGCTGGCCAAGGCCCGTGCCCTCGAGGCGAAAGGGCGCGAGATCGTCCATCTCGAGATCGGCGAGCCGGACTTCGATACGCCCGACAACATCCGGAAGGCGGCCGAGAAGGCCATCTGGGACGGGATGACGCACTACGGACCGTCGGCCGGCCTCATGGTCGCGCGCGAGGCCGTCTGCGAGTTCTTCGCTGAGGACCGGGGCATTCAGTACACGCCCGACGAGATCGTCCTGACGCCGGGCGGCAAGCCGATCATCTTCCTCCCCATCCTCGCGCTGGTCGACCACGGCGACGAGGTCATCTACCCGAACCCGGGCTATCCGATCTACGAGTCGGCGATCCGGTTCGCGGGCGGCAAGGATGTTCCGCTCCAGCTCCGCGAGGACAAGGACTTCCGTTTCGACATCGCGGAGCTCGAGGAGAAGATCAACCCGAACACGAAGATGCTCATTATCAACTCGCCGCAGAACCCGACCGGCGGCGTGCTGACGAAGGGTGACCTCGAGCGTATCGCCGAGCTGGCGATCGAGAACGACGTGGTCGTGCTGTCCGACGAGGTCTACAGCAAGATCGTCTACGAGGGCGAGCACCAGACGATCGCCGCCCTGCCGGGCATGAAGGAGCGCACGATCCTGATGGATGCGCATTCGAAGACCTACGCGATGACCGGATGGCGCCTGGGGTACGCCGCGATGCCGAAGGCGATCGCCGAGAAGTTCACGAAGCTCAACACGAACGTCTACTCGCATGCGACGTCGTTCGTGCAGATCGCCGGTATCGAGGCCCTGAAGGGCCCCCAGGACGAGGTCGAGAAGATGGTCGGCATCTTCAAGAAGCGCCGCGACGCGATCGTCGACGGGCTGAACGAGGTCGACGGCTTCTCGTGCCTGAGGCCCAGGGGCGCGTTCTACGTCTTCCCGAACATCACCGAGACGGGAATGAAGTCGCAGGAGCTGGCGGACAGGATGCTGAACGAGGCCGGCGTCGCCTGCCTCTCCGGGACCTGTTTCGGCAAGTTCGGCGAGGGCTATCTGAGGTTCAGCTACGCCAACTCGCTCGAGAACATCGAGAAGGCGCTCGAGTCGATCAAGGACGTGATGTCCCGCGGCTAGCGGGCGTGCGGTCGGCGGCGCCCGTGTGTCGGCGGGCGCCGCGGTCCGAAGACCGCTCGGAATACTGAAGAGGGGTTTCATGGCATCAGCAGTCGTACTCGCAGCCGGTGAGTCGAAACGCCTTGGGATGAAGAAGGAGGTCCTCCCGATCGACGGAGTGCCGATGATCAGACAGATCGTCGGCCGCCTTCTGGATTCGAAAAAGATCGACGAGGTGGTCGTCGTCCTGGGTGCGGAGGCGGACGAGGTGGGCACCTCGTTGGCCGGAGTGCTCGACGAGCGACTCGAGCTGGTCGGCAACGCCCGCTACACAGAGGGTGTCGGATCGTCCATCGGACAGGGCGTCAGCGCCTGCTCGTGGGAGGCTTCTCCCATACTCATCGTGCCCGGCGACACGCCCTTCTTCACGACGGACGATGTCGACGCTCTGGTCGACGCTCACTCGCAGGGGGCGCGCATCGCGGTCCCCGTGCTCGACGGCCGGCGAGGACACCCGCAGCTGTTCGACGGGTCCTACCGCGAGGAGCTGGAGAGCCTGAGCGGCGACTCCGGCGCCCGCGACATCGTCGAGAAAGAGGGCGAGGCGGTCGTGGAGGTCGAGCGGGACGACGAAGGCTTCCTGATCGACGTCGACACGATGGACGACTATCAGGCTGTGAAGGCAGGGCTCTAGGTTCTCCGGGCGTTCCGCGTCGGGCGTGGCTGCTGCTGCGGCCACGCCGCTCGCTTTCAGGGACCGGCGGTCCGGGACGGCGAGGTGGACGCCGCGGGGATCTCACGGGAGCAGGGATGAGCAAACTCGCAGTTGTCGCCGTCGGCGGGAACTCCATCACGAAGCCGGGACAGCGGGGGACCGTGTCCGAGCAGTTCGCCAACGCGCGCGAGACAGCGGCCCACATCGCCGACATGATCGCACGGGGCTACGACATCGTGGTGACCCACGGGAACGGCCCTCAGGTCGGCGGTATCCTCCTCCGCGCTGAGATGGCGGCGCACGTGGTTCCCCCGATTCCCCTCGACTCTTGTGTCGCGGATACGCAGGGCAGCATGGGATACATGCTCCAGCAGGTGCTGAGCGCAGAGCTCGGCGCGCGGAGCATCGACCGGGAGGTCGTGACGGTCGTCACGCAGGTCGTCGTCGACCCGGACGACCCCGCGTTCGATGAGCCGACGAAGCCGATCGGCCCGTTCTACACCCGCGAGGAAGCCGAGCGGAAGCGGGACGAAGCGGGCTGGGACGTCGTCGAGGACGCCAATCGCGGGTGGCGGCGCGTCGTGCCGTCACCGATGCCGAAACGTGTTGTGGAGGCGCGTTCCATCAAGCGCTTGCTCGAGGCCGGGTCGATCGTGATAGCGGTCGGCGGCGGCGGAGTGCCCGTGGTCGAGAACCGGCACGGGGAGCTCCAGGGCATCGAGGCCGTCATCGACAAGGACCACGCGTCCAGACTCATCGGGAACTCGATCGGCGCGCAGCTCCTGCTCATCTCGACGGCCGTGGAGCAGGTCTCCCTGCACTTCGGTGAGGAGAACGAGGCCCGGCTCCCGCGTCTATCGGTGTCCGACGCCCGCGTCTACTGCGACGAGGGTCACTTCCCTCCGGGGAGCATGGGGCCGAAGATCCTGGCCGGAATCCACTTCATCGACGGCGGAGGCGAGGAGGTCATCATCACCTCGCCCGAATCCATCGGGCGGGCGCTCGACGGCGAGACCGGGACGCACATGACGGCGTGACCGGCGGGCTGCCGCCGCCGCATGCAGGTGCGGGACGCGGACGAGGCGCACTCCGGATCGGACATCAGACGGAGAACCGACGAACGAAGGGCTGCGAGGAGCGCATGAAAGACATCGTCAGGATGATCCGCGTGGCGCGGGGGACCATGCCGGCCGACCTTGTTCTCAAGAACGGTCGGATCGTCAATGTCTTCTCGTCCGAGATCCACGAGGGCGACGTCGCTATCAGCGGGACCCGCATCGCAGGCGTCGGAGACTACAAGGGACGTCGGGAGCTCGATCTCAAGGGCGCCTATCTTCTTCCCGGTCTCATCGACGGCCACATGCACATCGAGAGCACGATGGTGACCGTCCAGGAGTTCGCGCGCTCCGTCGCACCCCGCGGCACGACATCGGTCGTGGCCGATCCGCACGAGATCGCGAACGTCCATGGTCTCGAGGGCATCCACTACATGCTGAACTCCAGCAAGTTCGGACCCGTCAACGTCTTCGTCATGCTCCCGTCCTGCGTTCCAGCCACTCACTTCGAGACCGGGGGCGCGGACCTCAAGGGCTTCGATCTCTACCCGCTCCTGGCCGAGAAGTGGGTCCTTGGTCTCGGAGAGGTGATGAACTTCCCGGGCGTGCTCCGAGAGGACGAGGGGCTTCTCGATAAGATCACCATGACCCAGGACCGGAAGCGGATCGACGGGCACGCACCCGGTCTGTCGGGGAAGGACCTGAACGCCTATCTCGCCACGGGCGTCACGTCCGACCACGAGAGCACCTCGACGGACGAGGTTCTCGAGAAGCTCCGCCTCGGCATGCACATCATGCTCCGTGAAGGCTCAGTGACGAAGAACCTCAAGGACCTCCTGCCGGCCGTCACGTGCGAGAACCTGTCGCGCTGCTTCTTCGCCACCGATGACCGCCACCCGAAAGACCTCCTCGAGAAGGGGCACATCGACCACATGGTCCGTCTGGCCGTCAGCGAGGGGCTCGACCCCGTCTCCGCCATCAGGATGGCGACGATCAACACGGCACAGTACTACCGCCTGAACGACCTCGGCGCGATCGCGCCCGGTTACACGGCCGATCTCGTCGTCGCCGACGACCTCGAGAAGTTCATCGTGAGGAAGGTCCTCAAGGGCGGGAAGGTCGTTGCCGAGGACGGCGAGATGGTCGTCCCGAAGCCTGAGATACCGCTCCCGAGCCTCAGGAGCTCGATCAACATCAAGTGGGTGTCGCCGGAGGACTTCCGCATCGAGGCGACGGGCAGCCGCATCCGCGTCATCGACCTCGTCCCCGACCAGATCATCACCCGGGCGCGCGTAGAGGACGCGAAGGTCTCGAACGGCGAACTTGTGCCGGACCTCGAGCGGGACCTCCTTCCGGTCGCGGTCGTCGAACGCCATCACGCCAGCGACACCGTGGGGAAGGCCGTGGTCCGCGGGTTCGGTCTGAAGCACGGAGCGATCGCCAGCTCGGTGGCGCACGACTCCCATAATATCGTGGTCGTCGGCACCTCGAGTGAGGAGATGATGGCCGCAGTCGTCGAGATCTCGAAGATGAAGGGCGGACTGGCTGTCGTCCGGAACGGAGAGCTTGTCGAGGGGCTTCCGCTCCCGATCGCCGGCCTCATGAGCGAGTCGGGGCTCGAGGACGTCGTGGACGGACTCGAGCGGGTTCACGACGCTGCCCGCGACCTGGGTTCGACGCTCGATGACCCGTTTATGGCGATGTCGTTCCTTGCGCTCCCCGTCATCCCCGAGCTCAAGGTCACCGACCTCGGGCTCGTCGATGTCAACGCCTTCGAGTTCGTCGACCTCTTCGTCTAGAGCGCAGGCACGCCGAAGCTGGCCCGGAGGTGTCGTGCACCGGCGCGTCTACACGATTCTCTTCATAGCCATGTTCGCGTCGACGATCGGCGTGGGGTTCATCGGCCCGCTTCTGCCGCTCTACGCCCGCGACCTCGGCGCGGCAGGGCTCTCGCTGGGCATGATCTTCGCCGGGTTCTCCACGGCGCGGCTCCTCCTCGTTCCGTTCATCGGTCGACTCTCCGACCGCTTCGGCAGGAAGCTCTTCCTCGCGATCGGCCTGGCGGCCTACTCGATCTTCTCGCTTGGGTACCTGAACGCCGACAGCGCCTGGCATCTCATTCTGGTTCGTGTCCTTCATGGAGCGTCGGCCGGGATGGTCATCCCCGTCGCCCAGGCCTACATCGGGGACATTGCGCCCAGGGGTCGCGAGGGCTCGTTCATGGGGACCTTCATGGTCTCGCTCTTCACGGCGTTCGGGCTCGGGCCCCTTCTGGGAGGCGGCCTCGCGGACCGCTTCGGCATGGGGGCGGTCTTCTACGCCATGGGGTCGTTCTCGGCCGTGGCGCTCATTCTGGTGATCTTCCTGCTGCCGGAGCTGGGCCTGCACCGCGAACGGTGGAAGCGGCGGGCGCCCGTCCGGTCGGTCCTGTCGCACAGCATCGTCGGGGCGCTGCTCATCTATCGCATCGCGATCGCCCTGGGGCGGGGTGTCGTCATCCCGTTCCTGCCGTTCGTCGCTGAGGAACGCGGCGCCTCGCTCACGATGATCGGCGTCCTGCTCGCCACGAACATCATGCTCGCCGGCTTCATGCAGATCCCCTTCGGGAAGCTCGCCGACCGCGCCCCGAAGCACGTTCTGATGGGCATCGGCATGGCGGCGAGCGCGGCCGTGATCTTCGCCATACCGTACTGCAGGACCGTGACCCATCTGTTCTTCCTGCAGATGGCCACCGGCATGGCCAGCGCCCTCGGGTTCCCTTCGGCGATGGCGACGGCGACGCAGTGCGGGCGGAGGTTCAACGGCATGGGGACCGTCATGGCGCTCTTCAACAGCGGCATGAGCATCGGGCTCATTCTGGGGCCCCTGGCCGGCGGCTTCGCCGAGGGCATCTTCGGCCTTGACTTCGTCTTCAAGGGTGGTTCTCTCGTTGTCGTCGGCGGTCTTGTGGCCTACACCTTCCTGATGCGGAGGGCCGCGGCGTCCGGCGCGCTCGCCTGCATCGAGCAGGAAGAGGATGACGACGTTCCGGCCGCCTCGAGCGGCTGAACCGGGTCTCGACACAACGTCAAGTGACGGGGGTGACAATGGACAGGAAGCTCGTGCTCCTCCTCGTGGCCGCGGCGCTGGTCGCTGGCGTGACCGGGTGCGGCGAAGCGCCCGACGGCGCCGACCACGACGGTGTCAGGGTCGGCATGGTGTTCGACGTCGGTGGAAAGGGCGACAAGTCGTTCAACGACTCGGCGTACAGGGGACTCCTCCTGGCGGCCGACGAACTCGGTGTCACGTTCACCGAGTTCGAGCCCGGACAGGATGCCGACCGCGAGACGGGTCTCCGGAAGCTCGCGCAGTCCGGATACGATCTCATCATCGGCGTCGGTTTCCTTTTCAGCGACTCCATCCGGTCGGTCGCCGCCGACTATCCTGAGACGAAGTTCGCATGTGTGGACTACGACGTCCGGCCGGACGAGACGCTGCCTCCGAACCTCGCGGGACTCACGTTCCGGGAAGAGGAGGGCTCGTTCCTCGTCGGCGTGCTCGCGGGGGAGTTCACGAAGACAGACCGCATCGGCTTCATCGGCGGGATGGACATCCCGCTCATTCACAGGTTCGAGGCCGGCTTCGTCGCGGGAGCCGAGTATGCCAACCCGCGTGTGTCCACGACCGTCGCGTACGCGGGCTCAACGCCCCAGGCCTTCGCCGACCCGGCGAAGGGCAAGGAGCTGGCCCTCCTTCAGTACGGTAGAGGGGTCGATGTCATCTACCACGCCTCCGGCAGCACCGGGAACGGTGTCATCGAGGCGGCCCGGGAGACGGGCCGGTACGCCATCGGCGTCGACTCGAACCAGAACTACATGGCGCCCGGTCACGTGCTGACCAGCATGGTCAAGCGCGTTGACAACGCGGTCTACATGATCGTCAAATCGGTCGTCGAGAGGAACTTCGAGGGCGGTGTCCGAGAGTTCGGTCTGGAGGACAACGGCATCGGCTACGCGGTCGACCAGTACAACGAGGCTCTTCTGACGAAAGAGATGATCACCGCCGTCGAAGAGGCGCGGGCCGCGATCATCGCCGGCGAGATCGACGTTCCCAGAGAGTAGGCGAAGGTCCGCCCCGCTTCGCTCCAGCGAGGAAGCCTGAGGCGCCGACGGAGGATCCATGGCCCCACGTCCGGCCGTCGAGATGCGCGGGATCACGAAGTCCTACCCGGGCGTTCTCGCGAACAGCGACGTCGACCTCCTTGTCGAGGAGGGCGAGATCCACGCCATCGTCGGCGAGAACGGCGCGGGCAAGTCGACCCTGATGAAGATCCTCTACGGTCTCGTCCCTCCCGACGCCGGCGAGATCGCCGTTCACGGGCGGCCCGTCCGCCGCCACAGTCCCTCCGCCGCGATCCGGCTCGGCCTGGGCATGGTCCACCAGCACTTCATGCTCGTCGACACACTGACAGTCGCCGAGAACGTCGTCCTCAACGAGGAGCCCACCCGCTTCGGCGTCCTTCTCGACTCGGGGGCCGCGGCCCGGCGCGTCGAGCGGCTCTCGCAGGAGTACGGGTTCGCACTCGACCCGGAGGCGCTCGTAGGCGATCTCTCAGTCGGTCTCGAGCAGCGCGTCGAGATCGCCAAGGTGCTCTACCGCGGGGCGAGAACGCTGATCCTCGACGAGCCGACGGGGGTTCTGACGCCGTCCGAGGTCGACGAGCTCTTCGCGATTCTCCGCGCGCTCCGCGAGGACGGAAGGACCATCCTCTTCATCACCCACAAGCTGGACGAGGTGCTTGCGCTCGCCGACCGGATCACCGTGATGCGTGACGGCCGGGTCACGGGTCTCGTCGAGGCTGGGGCGACGGACGAGGGCTCGCTCGCGAGGATGATGGTCGGGCGGGACGTGCTGCTCAGGGTGACGAAGAAACCGCCGACACCTGGTCCCGTCCGCCTGACCGTCGACGGGCTGTCGGTGAGGGGACTGCGGGGCGAGACCCTGGTCGAGGACGTATCATTCGAGGTCCGTGCCGGGGAGATACTCGGCGTGGCCGGCGTGCAGGGAAACGGCCAGACGGAGCTCGTCGAGGCGCTGACCGGCCTCAGACGACCGTCCTCGGGCCGGGTCGAACTGGACGGCACCGACGTGGCGGGGCTCGGACCGCGGGGCATCAGGGACCTCGGCGTCTCACACGTTCCCGAGGACCGTCTGGAGCGCGGGCTGGTCGGTGCGTTCAGCGTCTCGGAGAACCTGGCGCTGGGACGGCATCACCGGGAGCCCTACTCGTCGCGCGGCCTGCTCGATCCGACGTCCTTCCGCAGCGAGGCTGAGCGGCTCATCGAGGAGAACGACCTCAGGCCGCCGGACCCGGAAGCCCTCGCCTCCGGACTCTCAGGCGGGAACCAGCAGAAGCTCATCGTGGCACGTGAACTCGACGGCGCCCCGCGCCTCCTGGTCGCATCGCAGCCCACCCGCGGCGTCGACATCGGAGCCATCGAGTTCGTCCACGGTGAGATCCTCAGACTGCGCGACGACGGCGCAGCCGTCGTCCTGGTCTCCTCGGAGCTGTCCGAGATCCTGACGCTCGCCGACCGCATCGCGGTCATGTACAAGGGACGGCTCGCGGCGGTCGTCGATGCCTCCGACGCGACCGAGGAGTCGATCGGCCTCCTCATGACCGGTGCTGCGGGGGGAGCGTCATGAGAAACGCGCGCGCGGGCATCGTGGATGTTCTGTCGCCACTCCTGGCCGTGGCGGCGGCGATGCTCGTGGGCGGCCTCGTCGTGCTGGCCATCGGCGAGAACCCGCTCACCGTGTTCGCCATTCTCCTGCGCGGGGCCTTCGGGAGCGTGGACGGTCTGGCCCTCGTCCTCTTCAACGCCTGTCCTCTCATCTTCGCCGGTCTCGCTGTGGCGTTCGCCTTCCGCGCCGGGCTCTTCAACATCGGCGGCGAGGGGCAGCTCTACATCGGATCGCTCCTCTGCGCCGTTGCCGGACTCGCCCTGGACGGCGTGCCGGCCGTCCTCGCGGTCCCGGCGGCCCTTGTGGCGGCGGCCGGGGGCGGCGCGCTCTGGGCGGCCGTGCCGGGGTATCTCAAGGCGCGCCTCGGGGTCCATGAGGTCATCAACACGATCATGATGAACTTCATCGCGATCGGGCTCACGAGCTACCTCGTCGTCAACGTCTTTCGCGAGGCCGGCCAGATGACGCCCCAGACGCCGCGGATCGCAGTGGCGGCGCGTCTTCCCAGGCTGGCGCCCGCGCTTCAGGCGATCGGGATCCCGGTGCCGGACGCGAACCCGCTGAACGCCTCGCTGATCGTCGCGCTGGCCGCGGTCGCCGCCGCGTGGTTCATTCTGTACCGCACGCGGCTCGGCTACGAGATCCGCGCCGTCGGTGAGAACCCGAAGGCTGCCGAGTATGCCGGAATCAGCGTACGGAGGGTGACGGTCGCGGCCATGGCCCTGAGCGGGGCCTTCGCGGGGCTCGTCGCGACGAACGAGGTCATGGGGTTCCGCTACCGCTTCCTCGACAACTTCTCGGGCGGCATCGGCTTCCTCGGCATCGCGGTCGCTCTTCTCGGAAGGAACTCGCCGCTCGGCGTGCTGCCGGCGGCGCTCCTCTTCGGTGTGCTCAACACCGGCGCGCTCGAGGTCGACGTGTTCACCGATGTCCCCCGTGAGCTCATACTGGTCATCCAGGCGGTCACCATCGTCCTCGTCGTCGTGGTGAACGAGGTCCTCCGGAGGCGTCGCAGAGCGGCGGGAGGTCCGGAGGACGACGTCCCGGAGAGAGCGGAGGCGTCGTGAGTGCGAACCGCACCAGATCGGATGCCGGCCGTCTGTTCGTGTCGGCGGCCTGGGTCATCGGCCTTGCTCTTGTGGGTAAGGCCCTCGGGCTCGTGAAGGACATCGTGGTGGCGGCGCAGTTCGGGACCACCGCCGTGATGGACGCGTTCCTCGTCGCCTTCACCGTCCCGACGATCGTCAACAGCTGGCTTCGTACGCCCATCCGGTCGGGGTTCATTCCGATCTTCTCTGAGACGGCGGAGCGCGACGGCGAGGACCGCGCCTGGCGCTCCGTCGGGGTTCTCCTGACGGACTTCGTGGCCATCGTGGCCGTCGCGGCTCTCGTCGTCTTCGTCGCGGCGCCGTGGATCGTCCGCGCGATAGCTCCCGGCTTCGACGGGCCGACCCACGAGCTCGCGGCGTCGCTGACACGCATCATGGCGGCGACCATCGCCGTCGCGGCCGCGTCGGGCATTCTCTCGTCGCTCTATCACGTGTACGGGATCTTCTCGGTCCCGGCCCTCTCGGCGCCGGTCCACAACGTCATCCTGATCGCGGCGGCCGTCTTCCTGGCGACGCGCTACGGCATCAGGGGGCTCGCCTGGGGCGTCCTGGCGGCGAGCGTCGTCCGCTTCCTCATCCTGTCACCCATGCTCATCCGGAACATCAAGCGGATGGTCTTCCGCATCGACTTCCGACATCCGATGCTCCTGGGCATTCTGAGGCTGGCGCTGCCGCTCTTCATCGGCATGGCGGGGGCCAAGCTCGACGACGTCGTGGACCGTCTCTTCGCCTCGCTGCTGGCGGAGGGCAGCATCTCCGGCCTGGCGTACGCCCTCCGGCTGATCGAGATCCCGAAGGAGGTCCTCATCCTCGGGTTCTCGACGGTGCTCTTCCCGCTTTATGCGAGGCTGGCGGCGAAGGGCAGGCTCGACGAGCTGGGCGATAAGCTGACGACGTCGATGTCGATCGGGTTCTTCGTGCTTCTGCCCGTGTCGGTGGCGATGGCTCTTCTCGCCGAACCGGTCGTGAGGCTGATCTTCCAGAGGGGCGAGTTCGACGAGCGGTCGGTCGCGTTCACGGTGCGGGCGCTCCTCTTCTACACCCCGACCGTCTGGGCACTGGGCCTGACGAGCATCCTGACGTCCGGCTTCGTGGCGCTCAGGGACACGAAGACGCCGGTGATCACCGGGTTCGTCAGGCTCGGATTCAAGGTGCTGCTGGTCTACCTGCTCATCGGAACGCTCGATCACGCCGGCGTGGCGCTGGCCACGTCGCTGTCGCACATTCTCAAGATCATCCTGCTCCTCATCTTCGTGCCGAGGGCCATCAGGCGTGGACGGTACGGCAGGATGCTCAGGGGGTTCGCCGGCGCCGCGGCGGCGACCGCGATCATGGGGGGCGTCCTCTACCTGATCCTCCCGTACGCCGACCGGTTGGCGCTCGGCGTCGAGGGCTGGCCGAGAGCGCTCGCGCTCGTCGCCGTAGCGCTCGTCGGCGCGCTCGTCTATCTGGGTGCCGCTTGGCTCCTCGCCCGACGGGAGCTTCGGGACACTGTCAGGACCATCCGCGACGGCTTCGGGGAGATCCGCTTCAGGGCGCTCCGCCGCATGGGCCGCCGCCGCGGGCCGCGGGCGCCGGGCGGTGATGACGGTCCGCCGCTCGATCTCGACTGATGATGCGACCACGAACCGGGGAGTGAGAGACGACGATGTTCGACCTTGCCGTTCTCGATTCGGCGCTCCGCATGGCGACGCCGCTCATTCTGGCGGCGCTGGGAGGCATGTTCTCCGAGCGGTCGGGCGTCGTGAACATCGGACTGGAGGGCATCCTGCTCTCCGGAGCGTTCGCCAGCATCCTGGCGACCGACCTCACGGGCGATCCGTGGGCGGGCGTCGTAGCCGGCATGACCGCAGGGGTCCTGGTCTCGCTTGTGCATGCCGTCGTCTCGGTCACGTTCCGCGCCGACCAGATCGTCAGCGGCGTCGCCATCAACCTCTTCGCGATGGGCGCGACGCAGTTCGGGACGTGGCTGGTGTGGGGGAGCTCCGCCAACTCGCCGGCCGTCGCCGCGATGAGTCACTGGGCGCTGCCCGAGTCGTGGGGAGCGGTCGCGCGCGCGGTCAACCCGGTCATCGGTCACTACCCGCCGCTCGTCTACCTCGCGCTGCTCGGAGTGCTCGCTGCGCACGTCGTGCTCTTCCGCACCCCGTTCGGCCTGAGGCTCCGGGCGACGGGAGAGCATCCGGAGGCCGCCGATACCCTCGGGATTCGTGTCCGGCGGATGCGTTACGCCGGGGTGCTTCTGTCCGGTGTCCTGGCAGGTCTGGGCGGCGCGTTCCTCGCGCTCAACACACACCAGTTCGTGAAGAACATGTCGGCCGGACGCGGGTTCATCGCGCTCGCCGCGATGATCTTCGGGAAGTGGACGCCGGGAGGGGCGCTCGCTGCGTGCCTCCTGTTCGGATACGCGGAGGCCGTGCAGATGGGCCTCCAGGGGCGGGGCGTCCCCAGCCAGTTCGTGCAGATGATCCCGTATGTGCTCACGATGCTCGCTCTCGTGAGCGTCATCGGGCGGGCGAGACCGCCCGCGGCCGTCGGGAAACCGTACTAGTTCCCGTCGAGTTCGCCGCGTCTGCGGCATCGAGGCCGTTCACCCGTGTCCTGCGCAACCTCCGTTCCCCATTCCTTGACTTCCCACCTGTTTGGCCCTACCATCGCTGAACGCGTCGGTCGCCGCGCCGGCGCGGAATGCTGACACACATACGAACAGGAGCAGGCTGATTATGGGACGGATGATCATTCGACCCCTGGCCGTCTTGACCCTCGTGGCGCTGAGTGTCGTCGGGTGCAGCGAGCGCGAGACGAACCCGTTCGATCCGGCCTCCGATACTGAGGGCCCTCAGGTGACGAACTTCGTCTACTCGGGCGGGGAGGCCACGTGGTCCACGAACGAGGAGGCGCTGTCGGTCCTCGAGTACGCGCCGGTCGGCGGCGACTACGTGCACTACGTCTACGCGTCGACGAAGTACCACTCGACGTTCCACCGCGTCCGGGTGCTGGGGATGGAGGAGGGGGAGGAGTACGTCGTACGGGTGAGAAGCGTCGACCGCGCCGGCAACACCTCCTACGAGAACACGGCCGGTCTGCCTGACACGCTGACAGGCGACGCGTTCTACGGCGAGTCGTTGCGACTGGGCATGATCGACGTCGGCTGGGGACTCTCGATGGCGCTGACCACCCCCGACGGATCGAACGTTCTCATCGACGCCGGCTACTACGAGAAGCTGGACGACGTTCTGGCGTTTCTCGACGAGAACGGACTCGACGTCTTCGACGCGGCGGTTGTGACCCACTATCACATAGACCACTACGGCGGCTTCGGGACCTACGAGCCGGGGGACGAGAACGACGGCGTCCTGAACCGGTTCGTCTTCAACCACTTCTGCTGCCCGGACACGACCGACCTCTACCGCGACATCCCCGAGCGGCTCCGCGCGAAGGCCGCTCGCTATGACATCCCGATCACCTACATCAGACAGGGTGACTCGTCCGAGACCGTCGACGCGCTCGACTGGGACGATTCGCCCGGCTTCGAGGTCACGGTCCTCGCCGCCGGTCTGGGCGGGGCCATGATGGCGGTCGACGACTCCGGTGAGGAGGGGATGAACACCAACAACGACTCCGTCGTTCTGATGATCCGCTACGGCGACGTCGAGATCATCACGACGGGGGACGCGGAGCACTTCACCGAGTACGACATCGTGACCGCTTTCGGTCGCGACGTGCTCAACGCCGATTTCCTTCAGGTGGGCCATCACGGAAGCGACGATTCCTCCTCCGAACTCTGGCTCGACAACGTCCGGCCGAGAGTCGCGTTCATCTCGAACGCGATGGTCGAGGCCGCGCTGGCGAAGGAAGAGGTGCTCCAGGGTCTCCGCGCGGTCGACGCGGACTACTTCATTACGGACCGCATCTTCCCCAACACCTCGCGCAACGCGGAGCCGGTCTACGGCAATCTGGTCCTCGAGACCGACGGCGAGTCGATCGAGGTCACTCTGGACCCCGATCCGCACTAGACGCTGAACCGTGGCGCCCGGGCGGCTTCGGGCGTCCCCGGGCCGGTTCCCCGGGGAGGGAGAGACGGGCGGCGTGAGCTGGCTCGAGAAACTCAAGCGCAAGAAGGCGATGGACCCGGTGACGGCGATGCTCTACATCGTCCCGGCCGGGATCGTCATCGTCATCTTCCGCATGGTGCCGATCGCCTCGGCGTTTCTCCTGAGCTTCTTCGACGTCAAGATGGGACGCATCCGGGGCTTCGTGGGGCTCGCCCAGTACGCGCGCCTTCTTCAGGACCCGACGTTCTGGAGCTCACTCGGCACGACCGGCTACTACGTTCTCGGCGTCGTGCCGATCTCGCTCTTCCTCTCGCTCTTCGCAGCGGTGCTCCTGAACAAGAAGATCCGGGGGCTGGGATTCTACCGTACGGTCTACTTCCTTCCCGTCGTGACGTCGCTCGTCGCCGTCTCAATGGTGTGGAAGTGGATCTTCCACCCGCGGCTGGGGCTTCTGAACTACGCCATCCAGTCGCTCGGAGGCTCGCCGCTTCTCTGGCTCGAGGAGCCGCGCGGCGTCTTCCAGATGCTGGCGGAGACGGCGGGATGGGGATGGTGGCCCGACTGGCTGGCGGGCCCGAGCCTCGCGCTCATCGCGGTCATCGTCGTGGCGGTGTGGAGGGGCATAGGATACAACATCGTCATTTTCCTCGCCGGGCTTCAGAACATCCCGGAGCAGTACTACGAGGCGGCGCGGATCGACGGGGCGAACGGCCGTCAGGTCTTCTGGCGCATCACGTGGCCGCTCCTCTCACCGACGACGTTCTACGTGCTGCTGTCGACGACGATCGTCTCGTTCCAGGTGTTCACGCAGATCTACCTGATGACGGGCCCGCCGGTCGGCGGCCCGATGGGCACCACGAAGGTCATCGTCTACTATCTCTTCGAGAAGGGGTTCGACGCCGGCGGCAACATGGGGTACGCGAGCGCCGTCGCGCTGATCCTCTTCGCCATCATCCTGACGCTGACCCTGATACAGCGGCGCGTCGTCGAGCGGCGCGTGTACTACTAGCGCCGGCAAAGGTCACTCGAGCGGCCGATTCGGACGGGAGCACGAGACTCGAATGAGTGCCGAGGCGACACTGGCATCGCACGACGATTCGTCGTACCGCGCGAGTCGCGCTGCGGGACGGGCGGGTATCTACGCCGCACTGTGGTTCGGCGTGATCCTGATGATCGTGCCGTTCCTGTGGATGATCTCGACGTCCCTCAAGTCGCCGATCGAGATCCTCTCGTTCCCTCCCACGTGGATCCCGACCGGTCACTTCGTGCAGGAGGCCGACGGCTCGTGGGAGGAGGTCTACGTCGTCTCCGAGAACGAAGCCGGGGGCACCGTCGTCGTGACATCGGTCGACGGAGCGGGGGAGAGAACGGTCGACGCCGAACAAGTCGTCGACCGCGTCCGACTCCGCTTCGGGAACTACCTGGAGGCATGGCGCCAGGCGCCGTTCGGGCGCTACTACTTCAACACGATCTTCGTGACGCTCTTCGTCGTGGCCGGCGTGCTCGTGACCTCCTCGCTGGCGGCGTACGCGTTCGCGCGCATGAAGTTCTGGGGAAGGGAGAACCTGTTCGTCCTGTTCCTGTCGATGATGATGGTGCCGCAGCCCGTCTACATCGTGCCGTCGTACATCATCCTCGTGAAGCTCGGGATGGTCGACACGTACCAGGCGCTCATCATTCCATGGATCGCCCACATCTTCTCCATCTTTCTTCTGAGGCAGCACTTCCGGACGATCCCGAACGACCTCTACGACGCGGCGATCATCGACGGCTGCAGCCGGCTGGGTTTCCTGTGGAGGATCGTGCTTCCGCTGTCGAAGGCCGTGCTCGTGGCGGTGGTCATCTTCACGATCGTGGGGACCTGGAACTCGTTCCTCTGGCCACTCGTCATGACGAACTCGCCCGAGGTGCGGCCGCTTCAGGTAGGACTCGCGCGGTTCTCGCAGGAGCAGGGCACGAACCACGAGCTCATGATGGCAGCGGCGACCTTCAGCGTCGCTCCGCTCATCATCGCCTACTTCTTCGCGCAGAAGCAGATCATCCAGAGCCTCGCGACGTCGGGACTCAAGAGTTGACGTCCGGGCTTTCATCGAGGGAGGAAGAATGAAGCGGATCATGATCGTCGCCGCGCTCGCCGCGCTCCTCGCGTTCACCGGGTGCGGCGGTGAGGGGGAGACCGAGTCGGGCGTCGTCACCGTCGAGTTCTGGCACGCGATGGGAGGCCCTCTGGGAGACGTGCTCGACGAACTCATCGCCGAGTTCAATGCGTCGCGCGACGATATCGAGATCGAGTCGGTCAGCATGGGCCGCTACCAGGCGCTGTCGCAGAAGATCATGGCATCGGTCGCCGCCAATCAGCCGCCCGTGCTTGCGCAGGCGTACGAGGCCTGGACCGGCGAGCTCATCGAGAACGGAAGCGCTGAGCCGCTGAACGGCTACATCGAAGGCCCGAACGGGCTGACGGAGGCCGAGCGGGCCGACTTCGTTCCGGGCATGCTCGAAAACAACACGTGGGACGGCGTCGTCTACTCATTTCCGTTCAACAAGAGCGTGCGCGCCATCTACTGGAACCGCGACCTCTTCGCCGAGGAGGGGCTCGAGTGCGCCCCGAGAAACTGGGACGACTACCTGGGCTTCGCGAAGCGCCTGACGAAGGACACCGACGGCGACGGGGAGATCGACCAGTGGGGCACGGCGGGTCAGATCAGCGCGTGGATGTTCGAGAACCTGCTGATCCAGAACGGCGGGCGCATCCTCAACGAGGACGGCACGGAGGCCGCCTTCGACGGCCCCGAGGGCGTCGAGGCGCTCTCGTTCATGGTCGAGCTGCTGACGAAGTGGGGGAAGGTAACGTCCGGCTACGAATACCAGAACGACTTCCAGGCCGGGAAGGTCGCGATGATCGAGGGGTCGACCGTCTCGCTCTCCTTCATGGAGGGGAAGTACACGTTCGACATGGCGGTCGCGCCGCTTCCAGAGAAGGAGGAGAAGGGCTGCTTCATCGCCGGTACGAACGTCGTTGTCTTCGCCGACGCGTCCGAGGCGGAGAAGCAGGCTGCCTGGGAGTTCATCAAGTGGTTCACGAGTCCGGAGGTCACCGCGCGGTGGGCGGCCCGGACCGGTTACGTGCCGGTCAGGATGAGCGCCGTCGAGGACGACGCGATGGTCGCGAGGTTCGCCGAGGTCGACGGACTCGACGCCGTGCTGCGGCAGCTCGAGTTCGCGAGCTACGAGCCGCGGACGGCCGCGTGGTACGCGGGGAGGAAGTACCTGGAGGAGATGGCCGTCGAGAGCGCGCTCAGAAAACAGGCCGAGCCGGCGGAGGCGCTCGCCAAAGCCGCGGCCGCGGTGAACGCCGAGCTCTAGAAGGCCCGTACGGTACACGTCGCAGACGAGCCGTCTGCGGGGAAACACCTGGGAGAGTGATATGACGAGAAGCGCAACGGTCGCACTGGCGGCGATGGCCGTCCTGCTGACGGGAGCGGCCCTCGCGGCCCCGGCCCGGGCCGTCACGATCTGCGACGTTCAGGAGTACGACGAGAACGGGTTCTCGCCGCTGCAGGGTCAGAACGTGACGGTGAGGGGCGCCGTCACGCTTCCTCCGGGCTACATCCAGCCCATGTACACGTCGATGTACATCGAGAACGACGGCTGCGGAGTGGCTGTCTTCTGTTTCGACCCTCTACCGTTCGACCTGGCGCTCGGGGACACCATCCAGATCAGCGGCGAGGTCAACGAGTACGTGAGCACGTCGACGGGAGCCGGCGCCACGACACAGATCTTCTGCGACAACCCGAGTGACATCACGCTCATTTCGTCGGGAAACCCCGAGCCGGAGCCGAGCTATTTCAACCTGCAGGAGGCCGGGCAGGAGGAGTACGAGGGCCGTCTCATCCGGACCATCGGCGTCGTCAGGGAGACCAACTACGACTGGCAGATGTACATCTGGCAGCCTTGGTCGGGTGCCGAGATCCAGGTCTACCAGTCGAACAACGACTCGACCGACTTCTCGGGCTTCGACATCGGGGATACGCTGGACGTGACGGGGATCACGCTGCAGTACGACCGGGACCAGCCGTACTTCGACGGCTGGGAGCTCGTGCCGCGGTTCCAGCGCGACCTCAGGTACGCCGACGCGCCCGAGCCGGGAGACCCCGAGTACTGGCCGAACGCAACGCTGAGGGCGCCGGCAAAGCCGTTCGTCCCCGAGCTCGGCTACGTCATGCCGATCGAATACGCAGCGCCCGAGGAGAGCACGGTCACCATCGAGGTCTATGATCTCCAGGGCCGTCGTGTGCGGACGCTGACGGACGGGGAGTACACCGGTCACTCGGACCTCCCCGGGTACTACAAGGACGACTTCTACGTGACCGGCATCCAGGGGTGGGACGGCCGCGACGAACTCAAGCGGCTCGTTCCCGCCGGGACCTACATCGTGAGACTCGAAGCCACCGACAGGGACGGCGACACCAGCGTTGCGACGATGCCCGTTGTCGTCGGTGTCAAGCTGGACGGATAGCACCAGGAGAACCGTCGAAAGGAAGACCCATGAGTAGAGGAGCATTTCTCGCCGGAGTCCTGGTCGTCCTCCTCGCGGCGACGCTGCACGCGGACGTGATACCCATCTCCGACGTCAATGCCGACGACGTGGACGGCTTCCCGATTCTGTGGGATGAGGTTGTCACGGTCCGCGGCGTCGTCACGGTCGGCACAGGACTTCTCGACAGCACGAACGACATCTACATTCAGGACACGACGGGCGGTGTGAACGTCATCCAGGACGGCATGACGTCACCGAGTGTGGCCGCGGGCGACAGCGTCCTGGTGACCGGGCAGGTCGTCGTTCAGACGGCGTCGAAGCGGACGGCCGTCTTCGTCAGTACGATGCTGGTGCCGGGGTCGAGCATCGAGGTGCTCAACTCGGGGAACCCGCTGCCCGAACCGATCGAGCTCGACTGCGAGGACATCTATGTCAACGGAGAGGACTGGGAGGGGAGCTACGTCGTCGTGCGCGATGTTTCGCTCCTTTACAGCTGGCCGCCCTCCTGTCCCCAGAACGGCGACGGAGCGACACAGGTCGCCGACGACGACACGCTGTGCTGGCTGTGGCTCGACAACGACACCGACGTCTGTGGCTCGCGTGCTCCACTCGAGTCGTTCGACGTGTACGGCATCGTGACACCGGACCCGCGCTCCAACTGGCAGCCCGGACACGGCGTGCTGCCGGCCATGCGTTCGTGGATCCTCTCGCTGGGGCCCGGCAGCGGCACCGCGTCAGTGAACCCGGACAGGGTCTACACGAGTGAGACCGTGACGATCGATGTCGACGTCGAGGGAGAGGGGTCGGTGCTCTCGCGCGTCGACATCGCGATCCCCGACGGCTGGACCTGGAGCGGCGACGTCGCCGATGTCTCGCTCTCCGGCGACGGCTTCTCGGGGGCGAGCGTCCTCGCCGACAGTACGTCCGCATCGCGCGTCAGCGTGACGGGTGCGTCGCTCGAGAGCGAGGTTGCGGGAACAGTGACCATCTCAGGACTCGGTACCCCGGCCTCGGCCGTTCAGTCGATGTTCGTCGTCTCGACGGGCTCGGACTCGCTGGCGGAGCTGGCGACGTCGCCCGTGGTGGACGTCGGAGCATCGGCCGACGAGGGGGTCGTTCTCATCAACGAGATCTACGCCGTATCGAAATCGACCGACTCGCGGGACCGGGCCGAGTTCGTCGAGCTCTACAACCCGGGCGGCTCGCCGGTCGACCTGACGGGCTGGGTCCTGACGGACGTGGACGACTCCGGCGAGTGCGGCGCGAACCTCTGGGAGTTCCCCGCGGGTGCCGAGATCGGTGCCGGCGAGTATCTCGTCATCGCGAAAGACACGAAGCGGACGTCGTCGCAGGGATTCAATCCCGTCTTCGGCTTCAATCCCGACTACGAACTCTACGACGCCGAGTACGGCGACGTCGACTGGCCCGGGGTCGACAACCTGACCCTCGTTGCGAGCTCGACGGAGGAGGGAAGCAGAGAGATCCGGCTCGTCGGTGGATACGACGAGAACGGGACGCTCGTCGCGAACACGCCGGCCTACGAAGCGGTCTACCTCTACTCCGACCGCACGAAGGCTTACCTGGTCGACGCCGTCGAGTACCGCGACCCGGTCTTCCTGGACACGGATGCGTGCACCGGCGCCGGCCTCGGCGGGACAGCGGACGCGTGGGTTCCGGGGCCGCCACCCACACATTACTCGCTCGGCAGGGACGAACTTTCGACCGACACCGACGTCTCGAGCGCCGATCTCGTGCTCTCCTCCACGCCGACACCCGGCGAGGTCAACGTCGTGACCGACGACCTCGCACCGGAGGTCGAGAGCGTGCAGGGGGCTGGCAGCGAGTTCTTGCTGGTCGTGTTCAATGAGCCCGTCGACGAGGGCGACGCCGAGGACCTCGGAAGCTACGATGTCGACCGGACGCTCGACCTCAACAGCGCCTGGCTTTCGAGGGACGGGCGAACCGTTCTCATCTCGACGAGCCGGCAGGTCCCGGACGAGCAGTACACGATGTTCGTGACCGGCATCGATGACGTCGCCGGGAACGCCCTCCCGGACACCTCGGTGACCTTCAGCGGCTACTTCGACGACACGACGCCGATCGCCGAGACGCAGGCGTGGAACGACGACGGCTTCTCACAGATGGTGACCGAGGAGGTCGCCGTTGTCGGGTTCACGACCGTCCCCCCGGGCGTCTTCCAGCCCGACCGCACGAACATGTATATCCAGGGCCTGGACGATTGGGGCATCAATCTCTATTCGAACGGTCTCGTGGCGCAGCCGCCGATCTTCGGTGATCTCGTGAAGGCCTCGGGAAGCGTGACCGACTACGTGAGCGCTTCGAGCGGCGCCGGCGCGACGACCGAGATCGACGACGCCGTCATCACGGTGCTCGCCCGCGGCTTCGACATCATCGAGCCCGTCGATCTGCCGTCGGGCGACGTCAACGACGAGCGCTACGAGGGCGCCTTCGTGAAGACCTCGGGCGTCGTCATCAGCGTCGAGGGCTTCGCCTACTTCATCGACGACGGCTCCGGCTCCATCCAAGTCTACCAGAACTTCTCCGACCTCGACTTCTCCGAGTTCGCGCTCGGCGACAGCGTCGAGGTCCAGGGGGTCATCCTGCAGTACGACCTCTCGCGTCCCTACTTCTCGGGCTACGAGCTGGCGCCGAGGTATCAGAGCGACATGATCATCCGCGACGCCCACTACTCGTCTTCGGCCGAGGCGTCGCTGGTCGTCGATACGGAGAACGAGGACCGGCTGATCCTGAACATCGACGCTGATCAGTCAATCCAGATCGCCTACAACGCTCCGCGCTCAAGCTACGTGTCGATCCAGGTCTTCGACCTGCAGGGGCGCAGCGTCGCGACGCTCTACGACGGACTCTCGCTCGGCCCGCAGCGCGTCAGCTGGGACGGGCGGGACGACGAGGGGTTGAAGGTCCCCGTGGGCGTCTATATCTGCCACGTTCAGTCCCGGAGCACCACGGGCGGATCGGACGGCGACGCGGCCATACCGATCGTCGTGGGCAGGGAGCTTGAGTGATATGAGAACGCGTAATCCGGAGAGACACTCGATGACAGGGATCCGGCGGAACGGACCGGACAAGGAGGACATCGTGAGGAAGGTAACAGCAGGAGCGGTTCTCTGCGCGGCGCTCCTTCTGACGCCGGCGGTCGCATCGGCGGCGGGCGTCTTCGACAACCTCAATCTGTCGCCCCGGGCGCGCGCCATGGGCGGAGCGTTCGTCGCGGTCTCCGACGATGAGACGGCCGTGTTCACGAACCCGGCCGGGCTCGCGGAGCAGGAGGGTGTGGGGGTCTACGGGAGCTACGTCGATCTCTACGGGTACGACTTCCTGGACCTGGGCTCGGTGGCGGCGCGGGTTCCGACGAAGTACGGCACCATCGGCGTCGGCGGACGCGTTCTGGCCGTCGAGTACGGCGGGGTCGACCTCGAGCGCGAGACGACACTGGCCGTCGCTCACGGGTTCACCGTCATGAAGGACGTGCACTCGTCGCTGTCGCTCGGCTACGCCGTGAACCTCTACGGTCTTTCGTTCGGCGCCGAGGACCTCGCGGGCGAGGACCTTGGTGATGCCACGACCGTCGGGCTCGACATCGGCGTGATGGGCACGCTGCGGACGCGGACGAGCTTCGGGTTCTTCCTCAAGAACTTCAACAACCCGAAGATGGGTGAGCCGGACGCCGAGGACCTGCCCCGCTGGTTCACCGCCGGCGTCGCCTACAATCCCTACGGAGGCGTCACGACGAGCCTCGAGTTCCAGAAGCAGGACACGCAGGACCTGCGGGCGTGCTTCGGACTCGAGTTCGAGATCGCGGAGTATCTGACGCTGCGCGGCGGACTTCAGAATCAGCCGGACCGGCTTTCCGTCGGGTTCGGTACCCACTGGCGCATGGTCCGGATCGACTACAGCTACACGTCGCACGCGGAGCTCCCCGGCTCGCATCACTTCGGGGCGGGAGTCTCTTTCTAGCACGGCGGTCTGACAGGGTCGCGCCCCGGAGGAAAGGCGGCGCGGCGATGGAAGCGTGGGAGGAACGATGAGACGAGTTGGCACCCTGGGACTCCTGGCCGTGCTGATTGGGTTCGGGCTCGCCGGCGCGCTTGACGCGACGGCCGCCGAGCAGCTCGATCTGAACCGGGCGACGCTCGACGAGATCATGGAGTTGCCGATCTCCGAGGAGGCGGCGCGAGCCATCTGGCACTACCGGGAGTTCCGCGCGTACTTCGAGAGCGTCTACGAGGTCAGGGCGCTCGACGATCTGACGGCCGAGGAGTTCGAGCGCATCAAGCCGCTCGTGCTCATCGAGCCGGTTCCCATCGAGGACGAGGAGCTCCAGAGGGTCAACGAGATCTACTACCGTATCCGTGGCTGGGAGGCGGAGGAGGGGGCGAACGAGGCGCTCGTCGACCACTGGATCGATCTGGCGAAGGACCCGTTCAACGTCAACACGGCGTCCTACTACCAGCTCGCGAACCTCCAGAACGTCTCGCCGCCCGACGCGGCGGCGATCTATCGCTACACGAGACGGAACCAGATCGACTACCGGACGGCGCTTCGCAGGGTTCCCGGACTCACGTACTGGGGCTACTACAACGCCAGGAACTTCGTTCGCTACGAGGAGCCCGAGGAGACGACCGGGTTCCGCGGCAGCTACCAGTTCCGTTCGTACGAGCCGAGCCTCTTCGACGAGAGCGAGATTCTGAGGGAGGACCGGAACGAGTCGTACGACGGGTACGACTCCTGGTGGGACCGTCTCGATCTCGAGAACGCGCCGCCGAGTTTCCAGCACAAGCTGCGCCTGCGCTACGGGAAGACGATGCGGGCGGGGGCGCTGGTCTACAGCGGCTTCGGCAGCGACACCGACTTCGATGCTACAAAGGCTCACGTGAGCTTCCAGGACCAGTCCCTTGGCCCGGTGGACTTTGACAGCATCATCCTGGGCAACTACTCGGTCGCGTTCGGCCAGGGCCTCGTCATGCAGAACACGGACTACTTCAGGCCGCGAAACACCGGGTACGGCTGGAACACGCGCTACACGGGGATCCTCGGCGACATCTCCCCGACGCAGGAGTTCCAGCTCAACGGCGCCGCTGCGGAGTTCGAGGTGGGTCCCGTCAGGAGCATCCTCTTCTACTCCGACGACTGGAAGGACGCAGTTCTCAATCCGGACGGAAGCGCCAATCAGTATATCGTGATGACGCCCCGCATCGAGAACTCGGACCTTGAGGCGGGGGGCCTAAGGCCGATGCGAGACGTGCTGCACGAGCAGACGCTCGGCGGGAACGTCAAGTACGTGTTCGGTCCGGGCACGTGGGTCGGCCTCTCGGGCTACGAGGCCAGGTACAACAAGTACTTCAAGGCCGCGTACGACCCCGAGGGCACGAACGACGTCAGCTGGATGGTACCGGACGGCGACGAGGACCACCTGGTCGCAATGGACAGCGAGTACTTCAGCTCGTACACGAGCCCCGGGAAGTTCCGTCGGGTCTACGGGAGCGAGTTCCAGTGGGTCCACGAGAACATGGTCATCGCGGGCGAGTATGCCGGCCTCGATGCCGACGGGAAGCTCTCGCAGTTCGACGACGATCCGAAGGCGCTCGTCGTGACCGGCTACGCGCAGTACTCGAATCTCAACCTGCTGGGCGTCTACCGGGATTACGACCTCGGCTTCGAGAACCCCTACTGCAGAGGCTTCTCGGAGTACGCCCGTTTCAAGGGAACGGTCCTGGAGGATCCCTTCTACGTGGCCGACCCGATCTACAGCCTTCTTCACGCGAACTCGTTCATGCCGCAGGCGGAGCGCGGCCTCTACCTGAACTCCCGCTACCGCTTCTCGCACAGGCTGACACCGTCCTTCGAGTACGACGTGTGGGAGCGCAAGGCCGACGGGTCCGACTACTCCCGTCTCGTGCTCAAGCTCCGGTTCCAGCCGATCTACAACATCATCATGAACCTGAGGCACAAGTGGCAGGGACGGCTCGTTTCCAACAGTCTCTCGCCGATGGTCTACGACCAGGTTGAGACGCGGTTCCGCATCGAGTATCGCCTCTCGGCCTACGACGAGGTCGAATTCCTGTTCTCGCGCTCGTGGATCAAGTGGCCGCCGCGTTCGCGGCTGACCGACAACTTCGAGGCCGACGGCGGGAATCCACCCTACGGCAACGCGGGGTCGCCCTCGTACGCGCTGGGCGGCACGGTCACCCACAACTTCTCGGACTACCTGAAGCTGACGGCGTCCGCCGTCTACTACGACGGCTTCCTCTGGAACTTCGAGGACGGTCAGTTCGAGGTGATGGACGGCGAGGCGTTCAGATACTGGATCTCGATCTCCGACCGCATTTCGGACCACCTGGCTCTCAGGGTCCGCTGGACGAACAACACCGGCATCCCGCTCACGTACGTCGATGCCAGGGAGTACAACGAGAACGACCCGCCGGCCAACCCTGAGCCGGATGCGTGGTACGTTCGGGACGACGGCTCGATGTTCCGCGTTCAGCTCGACTACTCGTGGTAGACACCGACGGAATCTGACAGAGGATGACACGATGCGACTGGTAAGCGAACGGAGGCAGACCATGAGACGAGCGACGGCCGTGACGGCCCTCGTCGCGCTCCTCCTGACCGCCGGCAGCGCCTGGGGCTACACGCTCGCCGAGCGGCTCTACGGCAACGAGATCACGCCCGCGGACGGGAGGTCGCTCGCGATGGGTGAGGCGGGTCTCGCGTCGGCCGACGGTGTGCGCGGCATGGCGATGAACCCCGCGCTGATCGCCAAGACCGACGGACTTCAGGTCGGGTTCTCGTCCCTCCTGATCAACGCAGAGGAGGCGAGGAACGTCCCGGTGCACGACAGCTTCGACGGCGTCATCGTCGACAATACCTACGCGCTGAACTCGGCGCTGTACGATCGCTACATCGGCGCCGTCGCGTACCGGTCGCCGAACGCGGGCCGATGGATGCCCGTCGTGGGGCTGACATATCGGCCGAGGCTCGACATGAGCTACGACTACCATGTGCAGTACCGCGACCCGGACAGCCAGGCCGAGCCCGAGGACAGGATCATCGAGGACTACTTCCTCGAGTCTGACGGCGGGGTCGATGCACTGACCGTCACGCTGGGCCAGACGATCGTCGAAGACGTGCATGTGGGACTGGGGATCGACTTCCTTCGCGGCGGTTTCGATGTCCGCGAGCGATGGGTCCATCCGGAGGACTCGGAGATCGACGACGCCGAGTCCTGGTCCCAGTTCGATGATATGTCGGGCTCGCAGGTCTCGCTCGGCTTCCTCTACGAGCGCTTTCACCGGCTTGATATCGCCTGCGTCTACAGGAGCGGCTATACGCTCGACGGCGACTACGAGATCCGGAGCGCCTTCGGCGACACGTCCGAGGGAGGATTCGAGTACGAGTATCCCGGGACGTTCGTCGTCGGCCTCGAGTACCATCCCAGGAACGAGATCCTGACCGCCGTCAGCCTTGATGTCGAGTTCGCGCAGTGGTCCGAGTTCGAGGACGACCTTCACGGGGATCCCGACTTCGAGAACACGATCACCTACCGTCTGGGTGTGGAGCACGGCTTCTACGATAACTCGTTCGCCCGCTTTGGCTTTCTCTACCAGCCGGCCTATATTGATGACGGTGTGACCAGAACGGGTTTCTCGGCCGGTCTCGGACTCGATGTTCTGGGTGTCAGGGTCGACATGGGCGGCCAGATCGGCGTCCGCGAGTATGACATCGAGGACGTGCGCTACGACTTCGTTAACGAGGAGTTCGTCACTGTCGAGGCCCGGGTCAGGGAGACGACCAGCAGGGCGACCGTCTCGGTCGTGCACACCTTCTGAGAGGTTGACGCGCCCGGGGGCAGCCCCGGAGACCGACGCGGCGCCCGGGTCCGAACGCCGACGTTCGGCGACGCGACCGGCGATGTGGCCGCCGCGTGATTCCGGCGGGATCGTCCGGCGCCTTCGAGGGGATCTACGAGGACGGGAGGAGTTGAAGCGATGAGGAACCGGATGACACGACAGGCTCTGTGGGTCGCGGTGGCCGCGGCTGTCCTGCTCGCAGCCGCTCCGGCGGGTGCGGCCGACGAGGACGGCCTGGTGCGCCTCTCCGTCATCTTCACGAACGACATCCACGGCGGGATCGACCCCACCGGCGCGACCTTCATGAACCCGGAGTTCCCGCCGCCGCTTGGCGGTGCCGCCTCGGCGAAGGCCTACATCGACAGGGTCCGGGAGCAGGCACGCGAGGAGGGCGGATACGTTCTGATAATCGACCAGGGCGATATCTTCCAGGGCACACCGGTCGGGAACTACAGGAACGGCGAGTCGGTCATCGAGTACTTCAATCACGTTCCGATCGACCTCTGGACAATCGGCAACCACGACTTCGACGAGGGAATCGAGAATCTCTGGCATCTTGTCGAGATGTCGGAGATGCCCGTGCTCTCGGCCAATCTGCGGTGGGAGGACGGTACGGAGATCGACCTCATCGAACCCTACGTCATGAAGGATTACAACGGGATCAAGGTCGCGGTCATCGGTCTCACCACCACCGACACGCCGCAGATGGCGTTCCCCGAGCACGTCAAGGGCGTGCAGTTCCTGCCGGCCATCCCGACGGCCGAGCGGTATGTCGAGGAGGCGCGCGAGAAGGGCGCCGACATCGTCTTCATCTCCGGACATATGGGGCTGCCGTATGATCCGGAAGAGGGATACGAGGAGATGATCCAGGAGGAGGAGGAGCGCGGCGAGACGGTCCGCGAGCCTCTCGAAGAGGGGAAGTGGGGCGCGAACGCGATGGAGATCGCGCACGCCGTCCCAGGCATCGACGTGTTCTTCGGCGGCCACATCCACAAGGGCTTCGACAAGCCGTGGGAGGAACCGTCGACCCACACGCTGCTCTTCCAGACGTACGGGCGCGGCTCCGGCGTCGGGCACGTCGACATCCTCATCGATCCCGAGACCGAGTCGATCGCCGGCTACGATCTGCCCTCGATCCGCGGCGGCCTGATCACGCTCTTCGAGGATGAGCACTGGCCGGATCCTGAGATGGACGCCATGGTGACGGCCTTCGTCGAGGAGGCCGAGGAGGGCATGGACCGGGTGGTCGGCTACACCGAGGTCAACCTGACGCGCGGCGGCGAGGGCGAGACACGGATGGGAAACCTCGTCTGCGACGCCATGCGCGAGGAGACCGACGCCGACTTCGCATTCACGAACCTGGGCGGCATCCGCGACGAGATCCCGGCGGGGCCGATCACTCCGCGGCAGGTCTTCCGCGTGCTCCCGTTCGGCAACAGCCTCATTGTCTACGAGATCAGCGGGAGGCTCCTGAAGCAGATCATCGAGTACCGCGTCAGCGCCGACCATCACGGCGTCTACATGTCGGGCGCCGAGATCGTCTACAACAAGACGCGGCCCGACTACGACCGCATCACGCACTTCAAGGTCGGCGGCGAGCAGTGGGAGCCGGACAAGATCTACCGTGTCACGACGAGCGACTTCCTGGCCGCCGGGAACGCGGGGCTCTACATGCTTCCGGGGATTCCCGACGATCAGACCATGCGCACCTCGACGACCATCAAGGACGCGGTCATTCACTACATTGAGAGGCACACGCCGATCAACGTCGAGCTTGACGGCCGCTGGCAGCGGGACGACACCGCCGAGAAGGACCCCGCGCTGGCCGAGGCCATGGAGGGAATGGAGCCTCTGAAGCCGCCGGATGAGGTCGAGACGGGACCCTACGAGTAGAGAGCGACCAGCAGTCAGAAACAGGCAGCGAGGCCCCCGGAGCTCCTCTCCGGGGGCCTTCTGCGGTCTCGTCGGCGACGTACGGTGCACCGCGGCGCTCCTACGCACGGCGCCCGCGGCGCGGCGGTCAGCGCTGAGCGCTGGTTCATGCCGGTGGCAGGGAGCCCGTTCCTCTGGACATTTCAAGGACAATCTGCTATACTTGCGAGACTCCGAAAGCGAGCCGCATGCGGCGATGGAGAGGTCTATCCCCGCACTGCGGATGGGTATCTGGATGATCAGGGAAGCCGCTTTTCGGGGCGGCTCTTCTGGAACTGCGGGTCCCGTCGGGGATCCCTGCGCATGCACAAGGAGGTAGACAGTGATGAGGAACGTGTCTTTCGTGGCCGTTGCGTGTCTCGTGCTCTTTGCGGGGCTCGCGATGGCGGATCCCTCAGGCAACAACGTCGTTCTGAACGAGGTCTATCCCAATCCCTCGGGAAACTACGACGGCGCCGAGTTCATTGAGCTCCACAACCCGACCGGCTCCGCGATCGACATCAGCGGGTGGGTGCTGGCCGGTACGGAGTACGCTGAGACCTGCGGCGGCGAGGACCGCTGGCAGTTCCCCGCCGGCACATCGATCCCGGCCGGCGGCTACGTCGTCGTGGCGAAGGACGGGGCCGACGGCGACGACGGTTTCTTCGAGGAGTTCGGTTTTTATCCGGACTTCGAGATGTTCGATCCGTCGTTCCAGTACGACGATGACAGCGCTCTCGTCGACAACCTGACGCTGCTCGATGACGACCCCGCCACGTACTACACGGACGAGATCACGCTCGTCGGCGGGAACGGCTACGGCGTCCAGTGCGGCGGTTACTCGAACGCGGACGTCGTCTACCTCTACACATCCGCGACGCTCCTCACACTCGTCGACCTCGTCGAGTACGCCGACATGGACATCTGCACGTCCGACCCCTGCCCGGGCGACGACGGCGCCGACGACAACGCCTTCCCCGAGATTCCCTTCCTCGGCAACACGATCGGCCGCGACGCCAGCGGCACCGACTCGGACGCGAGCATCGACGACTGGACGCTCCAGGCGCCGACGCCGGGCGCGGTCAACGTGCTGAACACGCCGCCGTGGATCCGTGACGTGCGCTACTCGCCGATCCCGCCGACCGGCGGCACGCCGACCGAGATCAGCGCGACCATCAGTGACGACGGCGTCATCGACTCGGTCATGGTGTACTACAACGTCGACGACACAGGATGGGCGCGCGTCTTCGCCAGCTCGCCCGACTCGGTCTATACGGGGAGCGTCCCGGCGCAGATGGCCGGTTCGCAGGTCAAGTACTACGTCCGTGCGGTCGACGACTTCGGCGCGGGGATCAACTACCCGGCCGAGGGTCAGAACGACCCGTACCAGTACTCGGTGGGCTACACGTCGGTCTACAACGTGCAGTTCGTCGGGGCCGGCGGCGACACCTCGCCGCTCGTCGGCCAGGCCGTCAACATCCGCGGCATCGTCACCGCGGGCGACGACGCCTTCGGGAGCAGCAACTTCTATCTCCACGAAGGCACCGGTCCGTTCAAGGGTGTCAAGTGCTATGCGCCCGGCTACGACGGCGACATTCTCGAGGGAGACGACGTCACCATCTGCGGTCAGGTGACCGAGTACTACAACGAGACCGAGATCTACCTGCACTTCGCGGAAGCGCTCGTCGTGCACTCGAGCGACAACCCGACGTACGGGTTCACCGAGATCACCACGGCGCAGGCCAACTCGCTCTCGGTCGAGGCCGAGCGCTACGAGGGCCAGCTGTGCCAGTTCAACGACGTGACCGTGACGTACGAGCCGAACACGTACGGCGAGTGGCGCGTGCGTGACTCGTCCGGTGAGGACGCGTGGGTCGGCGACTACGGCTTCTACTACTACGAGCCCGAGGTCCTCGACGAGCTGTCCGAGCTCAGGGGCATCCTGATGTACAGCTACAGCGACTACAAGCTGGAGCCCAGGAGCGACGACGACATCGTCGGTCCTCCCACCGTCGGTACCGTGCGGTACACGCCGGTGGCGCCCGAGGCGGGCGAGACCATCACCGTCACGTGCATCGCCGCGGACGACGTCGCTGTGACGACGGCCACCCTCTACTACGCGCTCTCGTCGTCGGGTCCCTTCACGGGCGTTCCGATGTCCGAGGTGACGCGCTACGAGGGTACCTGGACGGCCGATATCGGTCCCTTCTCCGGCGGCGACCGCGTCTACTACTACGTCGAGGTCTCCGACGGCCAGATGGACGGCCGCGTGCCGTCAGCCGGCAGCTACAGCCTCTACGTCGGCCTCCTGGACATCGCCGACATCCAGACCGTGCCGGCCGGCGAGGACACGTCCTCGCTCAAGGGGCTGGCCGCGAACATCCAGGGTGTCGTCACGGTCGCCCCTGGCGAGTTCAGCGACTACAACTGGTACGTTCAGGACGCCTCGGGTGCCTGGAATGGCATCCTCGTCTACGACCGTACCGGCTCGCTCAGCTTCGAGCGTGGCGATGAGGTGCTGCTGTCCGGGCAGGTGGACGAGTACTTCGGCGAGACCGAGTTCGCGCTCCACTTCCCCGAGGCGGCCGAGCTGGTGACATCCCGCGCGACGATCCCCGATCCCACCTCGATCGCGACGGGTCTGCTCCAGAACGTTGTCTCCGGCGAGCAGTATGAGGGCGTGCTCGTGTACGCTGAGGACTGCACCGTCGAGGACGACGACCTCGGCTACGGCGAGTGGGCGATCACGAACGGCGCTCCCGCCGACACCTGCCGCGTCGACGATCTTGGGAGCTACGACTACGTCCCGACGATCGGTGACAACGTCTACGTGATCGGCGTTGTGCAGTACAGCTACGGCGATTACAAGATCCAGCCGAGGGACAACGCGGACATCGCGGCCAATCCGGCCGGGATCGACGACGGTCTCTCCGCCGCGAGGTTCGATCTCTCGCAGAACGCTCCGAACCCGTTCAACCCGATCACAGAGATCGCGTTCAGCGTCCCGCGCGAGACGGACGTTGAGCTCGCGATCTACGACGTCACGGGCCGCAGGGTCGCGACGCTCGTGGACGGCACCCTCGAGGGCGGCGTCCACCGCGCGGTCTGGAACGGCCGTGGCGACACGGGTGAGCAGGTTGCGAGCGGCGTCTACTTCTATCGCCTGACCGCCGGCGGCGAGATGGTCAGCCGGAAGATGGTGCTTCTGAAGTAGCCCGCTCGGTCGATAGAGAAGCAACAGAGCCCCCCGCGTCATCCGGCGTGGGGGGCTTCTTCCTGTGGCCGCCGCCCGGTCCCACGACCGGTCCCGGGTGGTACGCTTCGTGCTTCTGACAGCGCGTACAGTGCGGTTCCGACACCGCCGTGGACAGATCCCCCGCCGCGTCCCCCGCTCACCTTGCCGTCCCCGACGCCGTCGGCTCTCAGAAACGCCTCCCCAGGAGAAGCTCACCATGTTCATGCTGCGCATTGCTGTGCTCGTGCTCGCGGGTGCTGTCGCCGCGCCGGCCTGCGCCCAGGTTGTGATCAATGAGTTCATGCCGGACCCGGCGGTCGACTGGTCGCCGTCCGACGGGAACGAGGAGTACCATTCGGTCGAGGATGAGTGGATCGAGATCCTGAACATCGGTGCCGGCCCGATCGACATCACGGGCTGGAGGCTCAGGGACGCCGTGTCCGACTCGAGCTGGCGCTACGAATTCTCCGGTTCGCTCGCCGCCGGGGCCTACGCGGTCGTGTACGGGAACGAGGCCTACGACTGGGAGGATCAGAACGGATACCCGAGGTACGGTCTCTCGCTCAACAACAGCGGCGACACGGTCGCTCTCGTCCGTCCCGACGGCACGGTCGTCGACGCCGTGACCTACGACGGGTCGCAGGTCGACGACGACCGCTCGATCGGCCGCATTCCGGACGGCGTCGGCTGGTGGGAGGTCCTCGACGGGCTCAACCCGGCCGACCCGCCGATCTCAGGAATCGAACCCTCGCCCGGCGATGTCAACGTGGCCTCGCCCGTTGAACCGTGCGGCTGGGGTGAGATCAAGGCGCTCTTCCGCTGAGGCCCCGCACGGGCGCATCCGGTTCGCGTGCGCCGCCCGGCATGCCGGGCGAAGCGCTCGCCCTGTCACGCAACGGGTCCCGACCGCACCGCCGGTCGGGGCCCGTTCGCGTTTCGTGTCCACGACGTTGACACCCGCTCGCCGGGCTCCCTATACTGCACTGGTCACCCCCGGCCACAGCGATCCGAGGCATCGTGCTGGAACTACACATTGCGCTCTTCATCGCCGGGGCGGCCGTCATCCTCTGGAGCGGGAGCCGACTGCCGGTCCTCGCACAGTCGGTGGCTGTCAGCCTGGGCATCGGCGCGACGACCATCGGTCTCTTCGTGCTCGCGCTCATCACATCGCTTCCCGAGTTCGCCGTCACGGTCTCGGCGGTCCTCAGGGGTGCGCCCGACCTTGCGCTCGGCAACGTCCTCGGCAGCAACAACTTCAACCTCGCAATGGTCGTGTTCCTCGAGTTCGTCGCGGCCCGTGGCGTCTTCCTGGCGCACGTCGACACGTCCCGGTTCACGCGGACATGCACGCTCGTGGCCGGATTCACGGCGTTCGCGGGACTGGGCATCGTGATCGGCTGGACCGACGGGAGCGGGGTCGCTCCGATCCTCGTCGTCAGTCTGCCGATCGTCGCCGTCTTTATCATCGAGTCGTTCCTCGGCGGACGCGGAGTCATCGAGGACGACGAGGACGGATCCGTGCCGGTTCCCGCGACAAAGGGCGAGATCCTGCTGTTCCTCGGGCTCGCGGTCCTCGTCGTCGGGGCCGGGGTCGTCGTCTCGTTCTCGGCTGACGCGATCGCGACGTATCGCTTCTCGGTCGGCGGCAGGTTCTTCGTGCTGGGGCACTCGTTCGTAGGCACGCTCTTCGTGGCGATCGCGACCTCGCTTCCGGAGGTGACGGTGGCCATCGGAGCGGTACGGGGCGCGAGATCGGGCGACATGGCACTGGGGACGCTTCTCGGCAGCAATAGCCTGAACGTCCTCATCTTCGCGGTGGGGGCCCCGCTTCTCTGGTTCTCGGAGGGACGCAGCGGCTGGTCGAACCTCTCATCCGCGAACATGGTGAACGTCGCGGTAGCCCTGATCCTGACAGGAACAGTTCTGGCCGCGATGCGGACGGCCCGCAGGGGCACGCCCAGCAGTCTCTCGAGGGCGCTCCTTGCGACCATGGCGCCCGTCTACCTTGTGGGCCTCTATCTGGTGTTCAGGGGAGGAGTGTGACATGGACGACAACGGCAGCGGTTCCGCCGAGCCTGCGGTTCGAGACCGCAGGAGCGTCGACTACTGGGGCGCCGTCACGGGCGCGCTCCGGATCGCCGGGCGGCACAGGCTCCTCTGGTTCTTCGGCTTCTTTGCCGCCTCCGGCGGGGGCGGTGGGGGCGGGACGAACTGGAGCGAGGACGCCGCCCCGTGGGTGGAGGACTTCTTCGCACAGCGGGTCGAGCTCCTGGTGCTCATCATCCTGGCGCTCGTCGTCCTCGTCCTGGCGCTCTTCATCATGAGCATGATATCGCGTGGAGCGCTCATCGGAAGCGTGGGCCGCATCACACGGGGCGAGAGGCCGACGTTCGGGAAGGCCTGGGATCTCGGTGTGAGCAATGCGCTGGCGATGTTCGGACTCGTTGTGCTCTCACTGCTCGCCTTTCTTCTTGTGTCGGCCATCTGTGCGATTCCGGTCATCCTGCCGATCGTGGCGGGTGCGCCCGGCATCGCGATCTCGGTCGTCATCGCGGTCATTCTGTTCTTTCCCTATCTCGCGTTCCTCTTCGCGCTTGCGCTCACAGTGACCTACGCTGAACGGGCCGTCGTCATCGACCGGACGCCGTTCTTCGACGCTATCGCGGCCGGATGGACGCTGCTCCGGTCTCGCGTCTGGGACTCGCTCGCCTACTGGCTGATAGGGCTCCTGGCGGGAATCGTCTACACGGTCGGCATCGTCTTCATCCTGGTGGTCGTCGGAGCGCCTCTCTTCATTCTGGGAACACAGAACCTGGTGGCGGCGCTCGCCGTCGGAATCCCCCTCGGGTTCATCATCCTGATTCTGGCGAACGGGTTCTACGGTACCTTCAGCTACGCATACTGGACGCTGGCCTATCTCGAGCTGAAGGAGGCGGGCACGGCATGAGCCCCGACGCGAAGGCGTTCGAACCGCCCCGGCGTGACATGTCGGGCATGGGCGACCTCGAGACCGAGCGGAGGAATCCCCGTTCGCGGGACATCGACCGCATGTCGGCGCTCGAGATCGTGGATCTCATCAACGGCGAGGACCGTCTGGTCCCGGAGGCGGTCGGACGGGTGCGGCATGAGCTGGCCGGAGTGGTCGAACTCGTGGCCGAGCGGCTCCGTCGCGGAGGCCGTCTGATCTACGTCGGCGCGGGGACGAGCGGGAGGCTCGGCGTGCTCGACGCGGCCGAGTGCCCCCCGACGTTCGGCACCGATCCCGCGGCCGTCCGGGGCATCATTGCCGGAGGCTACGGAGCGCTCGTGCGGGCGAAGGAGGGGGCCGAGGACATCGAAGGCGACGGCGCACGGGACCTGTCCGAGCTCGACCCCCGGGACGATGACGTCATCGTCGGGATCGCGACGAGCGGCGTCACGCCGTACGTCCACGGTGCGCTCCGGGAGGGACGGCGTGCCGGAGCGGCGACCGTCTTCGTGTGCTGTTCGCCTGCGCGCGGCGGCGTCGAGGCCGACATCACGGTGGCTCCCGTCGTCGGCCCTGAAGTCATCACCGGCTCGACCCGGATGAAGGCGGGTACGGCGACGAAGCTCGTGCTCAACACGATCACGACCGGGGCCATGGTGCTCCTCGGGAAGACGTACGAGAACCTGATGGTCGACCTGACGGCGACGTGCGACAAGCTCAGGGACCGGGCGATCCGGATTCTGCGCGAGACCGCCGGCGTGGACACGGACGAGGCAGTGCGCCTTCTCACCGACGCCGACGGCTCCGTCAAGAGAGCGATCGTCATGGCGAGGAGCGGC